>DATJDP010000155.1:0-20804 GCA_035497355.1 Flavipsychrobacter sp. | reverse complement strand
CTACTTTCTATTTACACAGTTTATTTTATACTTCCAGTTTAGGACTTCCAAAAATCATTTTAGGACTTCTAAAAGGGAGTTTAGGACTTCCAAAAATCATTTTAGGACTTCAAAAAACTATTTTAGGACTTCAAAAAGGGAGTTTAGGACTTCCAAAAATCATTTTAGGACTTTTAAAAGGGAGTTTAGGACTTCTAAAAGTGTGTTTAGGACTTCAAAAAACTATTTTAGGACTTCTAAAAGGGAGTTGAGGACTTCTAAAAATTATTTTAGGACTTCTAAAAGAAGAATTCAGTCCCTGGTTTTATCTTCACCGCTATTCCCGATGTTCCGCAGGGCATCCGGAATCATGGATATGCGCCCTTCTCTGAAGGGTGTCCACAGATTGAAAAGCCAGCTATTATCTTGTGACTGATCAGCAGAAACTTTAAATTCCGGTCAGAGACCGGCTATTATGGGTGAGTTCCGGATGTCCTTGCAGAACATCCGGAACAGCGGGAGCGTCCGATGGGATATCTGGATTTATGAAAAGCGAAACGAAATCTTTTGCCTTTTATGACGAGATCTGGATGAAAGCGAGAGTTTGTGGGATTGTAAATATGAGAACTTTCGGATATTTTTGAGTTGGCTACAACCGCCTCCTAGCTGTCCCTAAAATCAAGCAATGAAAAAGTTATCTAAACAACTCCTTTGGGACTATTTTATATTAGTAGCAAGGGTATGGTTAGCATGGACATTAATTCATTATGGTTGGGGTAAATTGAAGGGAGAACAATTCGGCGTAAGTGAGGCAACCATGAACCTCCCTTTAAAAGATGTAGATTTATTCAGACTATCCTGGTATTTAGCAGACCAAGAACCCTTCAGGTCATTTATTGGCATTTCTCAAATAGGCACAGCTATTTTGTTACTTTATAATCGTACGGTGATCTTGGGTGCATTTATGGCTATTCCCATTTGGGCAAATATATTAATGTGGGACATGACTTTTATGGGACTATATACACCGTTCACTATACGAATACCCTTTTATCTGCTTTTGACTTTTTTAATTCTGTGGCATTATAAACATAAAGTATTGCCTGCGATACAAAACTTAGTAGCTGGAACTACGACTAAGTTTAGCTACCCTATTTGGGCATATTTACTGCTACCTCTGTTAGGTTTTATATTAGAACTTATTGGAATGATGCCAGCAGCAATTATTGGTTTATTAAAACACGCATAACCGCTGTTCCGGATGCCCTACGGAACATCCGGAACAGCGAGACAATGAAAAAGGTAAATTTGAATCAAAACTGCTGACAGCAGAATCGACAATGAGCAAAAAGAAAAACGGACAAGCAGAATTTATCAAATGGTTTGGACCTGTTCTTGACGCATTAAGAGCGTTGGGAGGATCTGCAAAGCCTAGAGAAATTGCGGAGTGGATAGGTACATCCTATAAAATTCCTGATGAAATTCTTAACGCTCGCTACGAAAAATCAGGACAATTAAAATTTCCAAATCAAATTGCTTGGGCAAGACAATACTTAGTGTGGGATGAACTCCTTGATTCCTCTAAGCATGGTGTTTGGACTTTAACTCCCAAGGGTTGGAGCACAAAACTAAACGAGAAACAATCTCATGAAATTTTTCTTAAATGGGTCAAGATTTTTCAAGAACTGAGAGAAAATAAGGAATCTGTTGAAGGCGAAAAGCAGAAAGTCGTGACTACTCAAGAGGAAACTGAACCTGAAGAAGGGCAAATTATCATTAAGCCATCTTTGATCGAAGTTTTACAAAGCATTTCGCCATCTGGATTTGAGCACTTATGCGGAAGACTCCTTAAAGAATATAACTTTCAAGATATTGAAATTACCCAACGTTCACATGATGGCGGAATTGATGGATATGCAACGCTAAAATTAAACCCATTTGTTAGTTTAAGCGTGTTTTTCCAGTGTAAAAGATATCGAGGAACCGTTCCGACAGAAAAGGTACAGGCCTTCATTGGTGTTATGGAAACCAATAAAAGAAGCGTTGAAAAAGGACTTATGATCACCACAGGATCATTCGCAAAAAGTGCTGTAGAGATTGAGAAATCAAATATTAAACTTGAATTGGTGGACGGTGAGAAGTTAGTTGAAATGTTTGAAAATATTGAATTAGGTGTCATTCCAAAGACCATTTTTGAACCGAATATGAAGTTCTTTGAGCAATATCGTGACATGAAATAAGCACAAACAGTTCTTGTTCTAATGCAACCACCTGAGCTGTTCCTGATGTTCCGCAGGGCATCCAGAATCATAGATATGCGCCCTTCCCTGAAGGGTGTTCACAGATTTAAAAGCCTGCTATTATCTTGTAACTGACCAGCAGGAACTTTAAATTCCCGGTCAGAGACCGGCTATTATTGGTAAATTCCGAATGTCCTTGCAGAATATCCGGAACAGCGTCCCAAAGCGTACACTGTAATTCTCCACACCCACTAAGTTTCTTACACAATAATGACGGAAAAAACTGCATATCTTCTATGGAATTGCGTTCCTTTATTGTCTTAAAGGAAAACCATAACACATGAAGCAGTTTTTTCTTCTATTCGCCATTTCAGTTGCCGCCTCGGCTACGGTGTGTGCTCAAACGCAAAACAGCACTAAAGGACAGCATGCGCAAGTCTTTACGTATGTAGATCAGATGCCAAAGTTCTCCGGCGATCTGAATCAGTACCTCGCCGATCATCTTCAGTACCCTAAGTCTGCACAGCAGCAGAAGGTCGAAGGACGTGTAGTATTGAGGTTCGAAATTGACCAGAGAGGCATTGTACAGGACGTTAGGGTGGTACGCGCTGCACAAGCGGACCTTGATGCGGAGGCTGTCCGTGTAGTGAAGAATATGCCCGTCTGGCAGCCGGGAAGAACCAAAGGACAAGCCGTTTCGGTTTATTATACCTTGCCCATTGAATTCCGGCTTGACAAAGCAAGGACTCAGAGCGGGGGCAAAGGCTAGTAGCCATACTTATCCTTCCAGCAATTCCGTAAGTAGTCGCGCAAGCGCGCCTCCGTGGCATTATTGCCGGGATTGTAAAGCTTTGTGCCTTGTATGGCATCCGGTAGAAATTCCTGATCAACGAAATTGCCGGGATAGTCGTGCGCATACTTATACCCCTTCCCATAGTTCAACTTTTTCATTAGTCCTGTCGGTGCGTTGCGAATAGGTAAGGGCACAGGCAAATCGCCGGTTTTGTTGATAAGTGCCTGCGCATCGTTGATGGCTTTATAGGCCGCATTGCTTTTAGGAGAGGAGGCGAGGTAGGTAACGCATTGAGAAAGGATGATTCTGCTTTCCGGCCAGCCGATCATTTCAACAGCCTGAAAGGTGGTAGTGGCAAGCAGCAGTGCATTGGGGTTGGCATTGCCAATATCTTCGCTCGCCAGTATGACCATTCTTCTGGCAATAAACTTCGGATCCTCACCACCTTCTATCATCCTTGCCATCCAGTAAACAGCCGCGTTAGGATCGCTGCCACGCATCGACTTGATGAAAGCAGAGATGATGTCATAGTGCTGTTCACCGTCTTTGTCATATAGTGCCATTTTGTGCTGTACAACGTTTTGCACCAGCTCATTGGTAATCTCATTTTCTCCCTCCAGGAAAGAAGAAGCAACAAGCTCTAATAGATTCAAAAGCCTTCTGGCATCGCCTCCGCTCAGTTGCAAGAGCGCTTCCCATTCCTTTATATCGATGTGTTTTCCCTTCAGTAGTTCATCTTTTGCCAGTGCATTTTTTACAAGCTTTACCAGGTCTTCCTCGCTCAAAGGTTTTAAAACATATACCTGGCATCTGCTTAATAACGCGCCTATCACTTCAAAAGACGGATTCTCTGTGGTAGCACCGATAAGGGTGATGATTCCCTTTTCCACGGCACCAAGCAGGCTGTCCTGTTGTGCTTTATTAAACCGGTGGATTTCGTCTATAAACAAGATTGCATGTCCCGCCTTCCTGGCTTGCTCTATGACTGCCCGTACCTCTTTTACACCACTGTCGATAGCACTTAGGGTAAAAAACGGCAATTCCATTGCCTGTGCAATGATCTGTGCAAGCGTGGTCTTTCCCACACCCGGAGGTCCCCAGAAGATGATGGAATGTGCCTTTTTGTTCTCTATCATTTGCTCCAGCACTTTCCCTTTCCCTACCAGGTGTTCCTGTCCTATAAATTCTTCAAGCGAGTGGGGACGCATTCTTTCTGCAAGCGGTATGTAGGACGTATTTGACATAAGATTAGCAAGCTTTTATTACGCTATTTATCTAATTTAGCTGAATATGCAACGCAAATTATTAATTGTTGCCTGCCTTTTAGCCGGTAGTTTTTCTGTCTTCGCACAGAAGCCAAAAACTGATGCGGTGAAAGATGCATCAGTGGCGGGTAAAATAGATTATAAAGAGATCGGCTCAGAGCTTCCCAACCTCCGGGTCTACAGAAGTGATGGTGTTTTTCTTACGAATGAAACGTTGAAGAATGATGCGCCTTTGATCATCATGCTCTTCAACCCTACCTGCGAGCATTGTGAGGATGAAACGATGTTGCTGAGAGACAACATAGCCCTTTTCAAAAAGACAAACCTGGTTTTGATTGCTGCTGCGGGAATGGAGCCGTATCTGAGCTACTTCTTCAACAATACTAAAATAGCAGATGTTCCTAAAATACAGGTGGGAACTGACAGTAGTGGCTTTATCGAAAAGACTTTCCGTTATCAGTCACTGCCACAGATAAATATTTATGACAAGAATAGAAAGCTGGTAGAGGTATTTACGGGAGACACACCTTTGAAAGCTTTGAAGCCTTATATAGAATAGAATGACAAAGGAAGATAAAAAAAAAGCGTAGCTTATGCTACGCTTTCCTTTTTAATGTAATCTCTTATTTTCCTAATGTAATCGAAATAGCCCGCTTCCATTTTTAGCCAAAAGACTAAGAAGATGGCAATACTAATGCCAAGCAAAGTGTAAGTGAAGGACAAGTACTCCTGTTTGCCAAATACAAAAAACAAGATGGCAGCAATAAGCATAAATGTGCAAAAAATGACGATCAGCAATGGACCGCCGGAATCAATCTTGCGCATTTTTGAATTGATTACTACCTGTGTGTCGGTGCCTTTACCTTTCAACTCTATATGAGTGATCGGTAAAGTTCTGATATTGGTTTCTTGTTCAGCGTGAGGAATAATGCGAAGCATCCGGTCTTTTTCGAATACTTCAAAGTCCATGTTATGCACTTTTACATGCTTGCCAACTAATCGGTTTTTGATATCTTCTGCCGGCATCGAAGAAGAATACCTGTAAGTTCTAGAAAATAACATAGGCAAACAGATTTTTTGTTTAAGAACAATTAATTGATATGAAAGATAACTATAATTTTCTAAATGTCAAATGCAACGTGAAAAAGTTTATATAGTTATCCACACTTTTAATACAGACCAATATTTGGGCTGGTTGGTTTGCCTGAAAGCCTATTATTATCAAGTATTACAGAACTTTTTACGTTTTCCGGACAGTTCCCGAAAAATCGCGGCTATTTCCTTCCCAGCGTAGTTTAGAAATACTATTTCGTTCCTATTCTTTGGTAGTACTGCTCCACCATGTTTCGGTAGTAAGGCTTCAACTGAGCCGGTACTGTTTTGTAAAAATCAAGAAGGCTCTGCCGGTCTTTCATATACTGTTGCAACTCGGGTGGAACCGGGCGGGCGATGTCCTCCGGCGTTTTTGAAGAGCGTTTGTCATCCTGTTCCTGTTCGCGCACCGCTTTTTCGGTTTCCAGGAGTCTGGTGAGGATTTCCTTTTGACGCAGCATTAGTTCGCTTGTTAGCTTCCGGTTCACAAGGTCCGTTTCGGTTTTGTCCATTTTCTCCTGTATGTCCCTTAGCTCTTTCGCGTTCCCCAACCCCTTACTATTCAGCAGGCTTTGCAGTGCTTGTAGTTGTCGCCTTATTGCTGCCTGCTGTTGCGCCATTCTTGCCAGTTGCTCTGCATCTCCGTATTCACCGTTTTGGTTCGCATCGCCTTGTTTCTGTCCTCCCTGCGATTGTCCTTGTCCGCTTCCCGGTTTCTTTCCATTTTGCATCTGTTGCATCATATCTCCCAACTGTTTTTGCTGGGTGATCATGTCGCTAAGCTGTTTTCCGGCGCCTGGCTTAGGCGTTGCTCCTCCCGGTTTGTTGCAGCTTCCCTGTTGCTGGCTCTGCTGTGCCTGACTTTGCATCTGCATGAGGTTGCTCAGCATTTCATTCAGCATCAGGGCAAGGTTGTTTGTCCGCGTCATTACAAATTGTTGCTTCGTCAGAGCGCCCGCTATATTCCTTGCCTCCAGATTCTCGATGGAGTACTGCATATTCTTTTCCAGTTCGGTTGTCTCTTTGTTTACCGCGGCGGCCAGTTTGAAGAGCCGCTTGCTAAGCACAAATAAACTATCACGTATCATTAGAGAGTTGTCATGCAATCTCTTTTGCTCGCGCTGATTGGTCAGGTAGGCCTGCGTGGCGGGAGAGGTGGAGTGCACATCGTCCATCAGTTGTTCCTGATCGAAGGAAAGACGCATCAGGTTCGTCAGTATCTGGCGAACTGCTTTTATGTCCATTTCAATTTGCTGCATGTTCATACCGCCTGCTGCAGAGCGGAGCGAGTTGGCCATCTGCTGAAGGTTTTGAGCGGCTTTGCTTTGCGATTGGCTTGATTTGCTGCTCTGGCTTTGCTGTAGTTGCTGCTGGCTTTGCTGCATGTTTTGCTGTGCGTCGCCAGCGTTTTTTTGTGCATCTGAAAGATCCTGCTTTTGCTGCATCTGCTGGTTCAGCTCCTTCATGTCTTTCATGTCCTCTTTCAGCGTTTTGTCCAGCTCTTTCTTCAGGTCTTCTTGTTCCTTACTCAACTGCTGATTGTCTTTCTTACTCTCATCTGTTTCTTTTTTCAGGTCAAGTTGCTGCTGGGCAAGTTTGTCCATCTTATTTGCCATGTCTTCCATGCGCATTTGCATCTCCAGGCTCTTCATCAGCTCCTTCATGCGCTCCATGTCCATATTAAACAGCTTATTCTCCTGCTCCAGTTGCTTCATTGTCTGAAAGGCATTGTCCTTATTCAGCTTAGCCATCAGTTCCTGAAGCTTTTTCATCTGCTCTTTCAGCTCGTTGTTCATCAGGTTATCCATCTGCTTCTGCAGCTCCGCCTGTTTTTCCTTCACATCATCACTGTAATCCTTTTGTTTGCTCTGCTGTATCTGCTCTTCAAAGCGCTTCTTGGTATCCTCCAGTTGCTGCATCATCTTCTGCTGCTTATTGGAGAGCTCCTGCAATGACTGTTGCTGCTCCCAGTCGAGCTGATTGCTTTGCAGCATCTTGCTTTGCATGTCGCGCAGTTCAGACTGCATTTGCTTGGTTTGTTGGGCACTATTGCTCAATCCGGAGCTTATCTGTTCTGCATTTGCATTGATAGCGGAGTCAAGCTGCTTCGCATTGTACATGACATAGCTCATTACCTCACTTCTCGAAGCTTTGCTTCCATGTACGCCGTCGTTGTCCCAGGCTTCAATAAAATAGTTCAGTTTTTGCCCTTGCTGAAGATGAAGCACCGCAACATCGAAGTAATGCTGAAACGGCGTAAGTACGCCCTGATTTGTCTTCAGAGGAATGGCATTCGCAGAAAGTGGCTGGTTCTTCTCGTTCAGAACCTGGTAATGGAAAAGAACCTTTGTAATGCCATAATCGTCTCCTGCTGTACCATTCAATAATATCTGTGTTCCGGTGACAGAGTCTCGAAACTCCTGCAACTGTATCACAGGATACTGGTCGGGAGTGACCTGTACATTGTATTGATAGTTATCAGCTACCCCCGATTCATTATTCCTTAAGGAAAGGGTATAGCTTGTATCGCTGAGAAAACGGGTTTGATACACGTACATCATACCATTGTGCGGAAGGCGGTACTGTACGGCATTCCCAAAACGAATAAAGGCATCGTCAGTATGCTCTGCTACAAATCCCCAGCGAACAACGGTGCCTGCAGGGATAGTCATATCGCCCAGGCTATTGCGCACTTCATCTTTCTTCCCAATGTAAGCAGGATAGTCTAGCTCCATCTTAAATGCCTTTAAGATCGGCTTCTGAACGACCTGCAGTGTGTACTCATGAGAATAGAAGCCAGCAGCATACAAACGAAAAGATATCGGCTCTGTTACATTCTTGAAGGTGTATTGAAATGTGTTTTTTTGCAGCGACTGCATTGGAAGCAGATCGTTGGAAAGAGCGATGGACATGTCTGCCGGCAATACCCGTCCTTCCGCCGACACTTTCAGCGTAAAATCACCGTTGCGAACAACCTGAAGCGGATTCGTGTCGATCACGAACTTAAACGGAGCAGGTTTTTCAAAGGCTTTAGTAGGCTGCAATAATCGCTCGGATGCGTCAATAAAAATACTCGGAGAGAAGATCATGATGACAATGGCTATCGCAACGAGGGGAATGAGATAAGGGAGGTATTTCTTATTCTTTGAAAAATCGATGGCAGTAGCAATAGGAAAAACAGCTATTTGGCTTGCTTTCTGGTCAATGCTTGCCTCGATCAACTCGCGACTTGCAAAGCCGTCCGCCTGCTTCTTTAGCTGAAGAATGTTGAGCAGCTTATCGCTGATGGCCGGAAAGTGTTGGCCAACTATCAGTGCTGCCTGTTCGTGAGAAATGACTTTCCCAAGCCTGGTCATCTTCGACAGCGGTATTATTACCCATATAACCAGTGACGATAAGCCTAAAGCGACAAACACGGAAACAACCGTAACCTTAGCCCATACCGGCAGATATAGATAATATTCGCTTACACTAACGGTAAGGATATAAAAGAGAAGGCAGATCAGAAAGATGAGTACACCACGGATCACCTGGTTGGCGTAATACTTCCTGATAAACGCATCGAGCTTCGCAATTAGCCAATCATACTGGTTCATTCAAAAAAATTGAGACAGCAACCCGTGTGAAAGACAGGCTGTATGCGCAATATAACGGATTTTTAAGAGCCGGACTGATAAAAGGCTGTTATAATACTTTACCTCCTAATCCTTCCCAAAAGTGAAGAAAATAGCTGTGCGCCCCTTAGCTGTCTGCCGCCACTATAGTGTCGAAATCATAACCTGCCCTCTCCATAGCCCGTTTGGCTGCTTCGAAAGCGTACAGAGCAGGATTGGGAGGATGAACCGGCACCTCTGAAACCTTCGAAAGCTGGTCAAGAAGGTTTTCGGTTTCTCCTTCGGTAAGCGCAGCACAGATATCATACATGCCGCCTGGCTCTTCTTCTATCAGGTCGTGCTTGTCTAATATATGCCACAGCACTTTTATGAGGGATGTATCAGGGGGCAACGCCATTAAAGATGTGAGCGCTCCGTGGTCGAGGCGAAGCTTGGCAGCTATAGGCAGCGGCACGCCTCCGTTGGCTTTCTGCGCAGCAGGAAAAAGAATCTTTTCCTCCATTTTTATATGCTTCAAAAGTCCCGTGCGAAATGAATTATAAGGATCCATTTGAATATTATTGGTGTCTTCTGTTGCACTTTTCAGCAGCACTTCAATGCGACGATGGTCGTTTGTGAAGAAGTCGTACAATTGTTTGTTCATAGTCCTACAAATTGCAACAAAAAGACAGATGCAACAAATGACGCTCGTCAGTGATGTTTCCAAGCCCCTCGACATGTGTTGAACGAGAAAGTACCTTGGCTGGCCGAGGAATTACCTTAGTGGGAGGATGAATTACCTTGGTTGGACGACGAATTGCCATGGTCGAACGGCAAATTACCATGGTAGTGCGACGCAGTACCATGGTCGGGCGACAAAGTGCCTTGGTCGGGCGACAAATTACCTTGGTCGGGCGACGAATGACCTTAGTCGGACGGCAAAGTGCCATGGTCAAACGACGAATTGCCATGGTCGAACGGCGAATTACCATGGTCGGGAGACGAATTGCTATGGTCGGGAGGCGAATTACCATGGTCGGACGCGGAGACACCTTGGTAGAACGAGAAGGTAACATGGCCCAAACAGGCCAACAACGGGGTATTGAGGAAAACAAGCCTACCTTTGTAAGTATCAATGGCTAAGACTTATCAACATCTGTTTTTCGATCTGGATCACACACTGTGGGATTTTGAAAAAAATTCGGAGAATACACTGAAGCAGTTATTTGACGAATACAACCTTACCTCGCGAGGCATTGAAGATTTCCCCTGTTTTATGAAGATTTATAGAGCGCACAATGACAGATTGTGGGAACGCTTCAGAAATGGGTACATGAAAAGGGAAGAATTGAGATGGAAAAGGATATGGCTCACCTTACTCGATTTTAAGATAGGAGACACTGCATTAGCACATGAAATGAGCTCTGCCTACCTCGAAATCCTTCCTACACAAACCACGTTAATGCCTTATGCAAAGGAGCTTTTAGAACATTGCAAAGATCGTTATACACTTCATCTGATTACCAATGGATTTGAAACCACCCAATGGCAAAAGCTTCAGTATTCCGGTATCGCCTCCTATTTCGATCAGGTGATTACCTCTGAAAAATGCGACCGGCCAAAGCCACATAAAGAGATATTTGAATTTGCATTAACGGCCTCCGGCGCGCAGGCTGAGCACAGCGTGATGATGGGCGACGCGCTCGATATAGACATCCTTGGTGCTTACAATGCCGGCTGGGATCAGCTATATTACAATCCACTTAAAGTAGCACATGACAGAAAACCGACCTACGAGATTAGCTGCTGGAGCGAGGCGATGGAGATTTTTTAGAATGAAATTTCCGAAGAAGTACTTTTTGTTTTTACCCGTTCTTATGCTGGTAATTGTTGGAATAATAACAGGTGCATCGCCGAAGAGAACAATAGCCTATTCAAAGAACTTTCTCGAAAAGAGGTATTACGCGCATAAGCAGAGATTCGTGGAACTTTTTTCTGTAAGAGATTCCATTATCAACAATAAGCTGTGTTATGATTTTACATTAGAATTTACAGGAAAGCTTTTTGTTCAGTCATGCGACAGCCTGATTACCAGCATTAAGGTTCGTGATTATAAATCGGACGATTTTTTGTCGCAAGCTAACGAAGAGCGAATCAGCCATCTAATGTATGAATTGGGCTTAAAGAAGATTTTCCTAAGCAGATATAGGATAAGGTTTGAGTATAGCAAATATCTCAGTCGAAACTATAGTGCTTATCTTGATCTGTTTAATAACTCAGTTATAATGGATAGTATTTCCAGCACCTATGCTGAAGGGAAGTTTTTTAAAATAGACACGAATGCAGCGATAGCAATTGAATGATATTTGAAGTTTCCGTGACGCTTCCGAAGAAATATGCTTTAAAGGTTGATCCCCGCCCGCTACTTGAGACAATGATAATGATGGGAAAAGTTTCAGTAGGTCCTGCCTATTACATAGGTGGCCGAAATAACAGGGAAACGTCCAGAAAGAGGTTTTTAAAAGGTCTTTTCAGAAGAAGATAACATCAGTTTAGGGATCATGAGATTCGATCGGCTCCTGAAGGTGAGAAGGAATTTTGTATCTTTATTAAGTGAGATATCTATTGATAATTGGCCTTGTTGCATTTGCTAATAATCTGTTTGGGCAGCAAACAGACAGTGTATTTATCAAAGGTCAGGTTTTTGACGAGAGAAATGAACCTGTGTTAGGTGCTATGGTGAGGCTGACCGCGAAAAAAGAAATCTCGGCTGCCGTAACCGACCATAATGGAAGATTTACATTATTAATACTTCCTTCTGTTGCTGTAACGGGGCCTTTTATTGAAGTATCTTACACAGGCTATTTAAAGAGCAGGACACCTATCAAGCTCAAAGAAATAAAATCCAACTATTTAATTTACCTTGAAATAGACAAAAACTTTATATTCTGCGACAATCCAGTGTATTACAGAATCCCACTGATAGATCCTGATAATCCTGGTTCAACTACTACATTTAGTGGCTACCAGATTAAGGCAATGGGAAGGTAACAATAATCATTATTTCACCACAATATCCCCCACAACCCGCTCATTAAAATATTCATTGATGCGGACTATGAGTTGCTGTTTGCCGAAGTAAAGTTCCTGTTTTAAGGCAGCTACGTCGGTATAAATAGTAAGTGTCTCACCGCTTAAGACGACGTTGCGGGTATACTTTGAGATTGTTTTCCCTACAATCTCTTCCCACTCCTGCTGCATGCGCAGTTCAGTAACCTTGTGCTTCCACTTCGACTTATCGAGGAGTAGATTGATCGCTTCACCTATACTGTAGGAACCCACGTTGATTTGATAATTTGATGATTGGATATAAACTTGGTGAAGAGGCTAGTCAATGGTAATAGTGACCTTCTTTCCCAGTCCATCTTCAAACAAGCGATACAAAGTTGATAATTGTATATCGCATTTCCCGTTTTCCAGCCTTGAGATGTAAGATTTTTTTGTCCCCATTTTCAGCGCCAGTTGTTCCTGCGTCATTCCCGCCTGCTTCCGGGCATCTTTCAGCATTTCACTTATCTCAAAAAGCAGGGCTTTTTCTTCAAAAGCTGTTCTTTTCGGAGACCCTTCTGTGCCATATTGTATATCTAACAGTTCTTCGAAGGTTTTTTGTTTTTTCATTTCTTTTTCTCTTAAACGACGCAAGGCAAAGCGGCAACTAAGTTAACCAATTAGTTTACAAATGATGCAACTAATTGATTTTCAATAAAGATTTTTTTCTTACTGAAGCTGTTTTTATTACATCTTTACCTATCTTTGCAACCTTAAAAAAAGAAAAACAGTTTACAATGTCTCATTTATCTGCTGAACAAAAAGCTAATCTTTATAAGACTTATGGTGGCAACGATAACAACACCGGTTCTATCGAAGCACAGATCGCTCAGATGACAGAGCGTATCAACCATATCTCTAACCACCTGAAGCAAAACAAAAAAGACTTTTCTACCCACCGCGGTCTGATGCAGTTAGTAGGTCGCCGCAGACGTTTACTTCAATATATGACCCGCACTAACCTCCAGGGTTACCGTGAGCTGATTGAGAAGCTCGGCCTGCGTAAGTAAAGTAAATACCGTATTATTGCTATTCCCAACCTCACAGGTTGGGAATACTTTTATTTAATGATGCCAAAACAATTTGTATGATTCCCAATCCGATTTCCGTGTCGTTCAAACTTGACGACGGACGAGAAATATCGATTGAAACCGGGAAGCTCGCTCGCCAGGCCAATGGCGCTGCGGTAGTTCGCCTTGGCAACTGTATGCTGCTTGCTACAGTAGTCGCCAACTCTGAGCCAAAGCCCGGACAATCTTTCTTCCCCCTGACTGTTGACTACCAGGAAAAATTTGCCTCTGCCGGTCGTATCCCCGGTTCTTTCTTTAAACGTGAAGGTCGCCTCAATGATTATGAAGTTCTGATCTCCCGCCTTATTGACCGCGCTTTACGTCCCTTGTTTCCCGAAGACTATTTCTGCGATGTGCAGGTAATGGTTACTTTGATCTCTTCCGATCCTGAAGTACTGCCTGATTCTCTGGCTTGTCTGGCAGCATCTGCTGCACTTGCCGTTTCCGATGTGCCGGTTCAGGAAGTTATTTCCGAAGTACGCGTTGCACGTATCAATGGCGAGTATAAAGTGAATCCTTCCCGTACAGAGATGAAATCTGCAGATATGGATTTCATCATTGCAGCCACTGATAAGAACATCATGATGGTGGAAGGCGAAGCGAAAGAGTGCCAGGAAGAAGATCTGGTACGTTCGCTGGAGATTGCACATGAAGCGATACGTGTACAGATAAAAGCGCAGCAGGAGCTGCGTGAGAAAGCAGGTATAACCGGTAAACGTGATTATGCCAAACCTGCAGAGAATGAAGAGCTGAATAAGAAGGTAGAGAAATTTGCCGGACCGAAGATGCTCGAAATTTCCCGTAGCGGCTCTACCAAACAAGACCGTACACAAAACTTCAAAGCACTTGCAGAAGAGATGATGACACATCTCGCTTCAGGATATCCCGAAGAAGCAGGAATGCCTGATGAAGACACTAAGCTTGCAAAGAAATATTTTGAAGACCTTCAGTACTATACCGTACGCAACATGATCCTTGATGAAAGCCGTCGCCTTGATGGTCGTGGTCTGGAAGATGTTCGTCAGCTTACTATGGAGGTCGATATTCTGCCTTCTCCGCACGGTTCTGCTTTGTTTACCCGCGGGGAGACACAGTCTCTTACAACAATAACGCTGGGAACGAGCCAGGACGAATTGCTGCAGGAAAATGCCGCTACTTCAGAGTATGCGAAATTCCTGCTCCACTACAACTTCCCACCGTTTTCTACAGGTGAAGTAAAGTTTTTGCGCGCTCCCGGAAGACGCGAGATAGGACACGGAAACCTTGCCATGCGTTCATTAAAGCAAATGATGCCGGGTGAAGAACAATTTCCTTACACCGTTCGGGTCGTTTCAGATATTCTTGAGTCTAATGGCTCTTCTTCGATGGCTACTGTTTGTGCCGGCTCGCTTGCACTAATGGATGCCGGTGTCCCCCTTCCCAAGCATGTGGGCGGGGTGGCAATGGGTCTAATTTCCCGTGCTACTGATAAGAAATGGGCGGTATTAACCGATATCCTCGGAGATGAAGATCATCTTGGAGACATGGACTTTAAGGTGACCGGAACTCGTGAAGGTATCTGCGGTATCCAGATGGATATTAAAGTAGATGGCCTGAGCATGGACGTGATGCGTCAGGCACTGGCTCAGGCTCGTCGTGGAAGACTCCACATCCTTGATGCAATGTATCAATGTATGCCTGCAGCTCGCAATGAACTGAAGCCACACGCTCCACGTATCGAGCAAATGATTATTGACCGCGAGTTTATTGGCGCCGTTATCGGACCAGGTGGAAAAATCATACAGGAAATACAACGTGAAACAGGAGCTACCATCAATATTGAAGAAGTAGGTGACAATGGCGTTATCAAAATCTTCTCTGCAAATAAGGACAGTATCGATAAGGCAAAAGCCTGGATCAAAGGAATCGTTCTGGTGCCGGAAATTGGTGAAGAGTATGAAGGTACTGTGAAGAGCGTTGTGCCTTTTGGTGCTTTCGTAGAATTCCTTCCCGGCAAGCAGGGCTTGCTCCATATCTCAGAAGTGAGCTGGAAGCGCCTCGATAGCCTCGAAGGTGTGCTGAAAGAAGGCGATACTGTGAAAATAAAACTGATAGGAACCGATCCTAAAACCGGAAAGCTTCGCCTCAGCAGAAAGGTATTGATGCCAAAGCCTGAAGGATACGTAGAACCTGAAAAGCGCGAAGGTGGTGAACGCCGTGAGCGTCGTGATGGTGACCGTGGCGATCGCCGTGGCGGCAGTGACCGTCGTGGTGGTGGTGAACGCAGAGATAGCGGTGACCGCAGACAAGGCGGTGAGCGTCGTGAAGGCCAATATCGCAACGAGCGTCCGCAACACGAGCAACAATCTGCTGAAAACATACCGAAACAACAGGAAGGCGGCGCTGCCATTACAGATAATAGTAGCGATGATGCAGATCTGAAACTTTAAGTAGTCAGAAAAGGTTAATCTAATAAATGGGAGCTGTGTCAGATATCTGGCACAGCTCCTTTTTTTAAGTTAAAGGAAGGCTCTGTTGCAAGCGTGCGGCCTAGCCTTCCCGTTCTACTGTTATAGTACAGTCGCCTATCAGTGCAGCCAGTGCGCCGATAGCGGCAAATACTAGTGCCAGCAGTGCACCTACTACACCAATCGTTAAAGGGAAGCTCATCAGTTCTTTGCCTGACTTGTCTGTAATGGTGATCTTTCTCACATTTCCTTCCGCTATGAGTTCCTTTACTTTTTTTAGCAGGCTCTCGCCATTAATATCAAAAGATTCTTTTGTCATATCTACCGTCTTTGTTGTTCTAAAATAGGCATAAAATTAATTGGAGCCTTGGTTAACGAACTGAATTCGGCATAGCATAAGGCTTAACTATTGTTGATGATTGATCTCGACCGCCGGATTCGTATCGTTCCTTTAGTAATTTGTCCTTTTTGGCGACCCGCATATAGAAGTCTCCTCAGGAAAAAGGAATTGAGAAAGGGTAGTGCTGGTATTCCTTATGCTAAACTCAAGTTAACAACACATTTTAAGGCACAGTTTTGTTGCCTTAAAAGCAATCACTTTTATTAAACTTTTGAACTATGACAGACTACAACCGTGACAGGGACAGAAACGATACATCGGGCGAAAGACCTTTTGAAAATTACAAGAGGGGCGGCAACTACCAAAACAATCCTTACAATGACCCTGATAGAATCAATAGAGCGGTAAGCGACGGATACAGCAGTTACGGCGCGCATCCTGAAAACCCGTACAGGCATGATGAGTACGACATGTCGTCCTACAACAGGACTTATGGCGATCCTTATCCCGGAAACTTCAGCGGAAGCAACTACGATCATGACTACGATTTTGGACTGAACCGGAGGGACAGAAGCAGTTGGTACGGTCAATACGCCAACAGGCAATACAATGAACGGGATCTGGACGCCAGGAATGAGGATGACTACAGGAGCGACTGGCGCCATAACCCCGATAATCCCAACAACCTGGGTGTACGCAGTAATTATTCATACAATAGAGGTGGCTATGGCAGTAACTTTGGCGGCGAATATGGACATTTTCCGTCTGAGAGTGCGGGCGCTGGCTATGTGAGCCGATTCGGTCAGGCAAGCTATGATCACAACAGGCACGACTGGGCCTGGGGGAATCCCGACAGGGAGTACAGCAGCTACACGGGCAGGGTAGACCATGACAATGCAAGACGGTGGAAGCATGATAACCGCGACTGGCTGGACAAGACAAAAGATGAGGTTGCATCATGGTTTGGTGATGACGAAGCAGAACGCCGGCGTCGACAGGATGAACGAGGCGATCACGCAGGCCGTGGACCGAAAGGCTACCAGCGTTCGGATACACGTATAGAAGAAGATATTAATGACCGGCTGAGTATGGACGGTTGGGTAGATGCAACCAATGTTGACGTAGCGGTAACTGAGGGCGACGTTATTCTTTCCGGCAGTGTTCCCGATCGTCAATCGAAGCGTAGGGCAGAAGATATAGTAGATTCTATCTCCGGCGTGAAAAATGTTGAAAATCGTATTCGCGTAAGTCAGGAAGATATGAATCAGGCAGCCTCTTACAGACGATAGTGAATTTTGTATACAATTTATAAACCTATAAGGTGTTCAAAACCTTATAGGTTTATCTCTTTAAACAAGAAAGAATGAAACAGGAATCTGATAAACGAAAAGAAAACAATCCTGAAACAGGATTGAATAATGTGTTCCGCGAAAACGACGACCTGCCGCGGGAGGCTGGTAATACCGGTGCAACATCTTTATCTGGTAAGCCTGTGAAAGACAGAGGCAACCTTGGCAAAGAAGGAAGCATGAAAGATAAATATGACGACGAGGAAGGTGCGGACACAATGGATGGGGACAGCAAGGCTGTATAGTTATTATCGCAAAGCTTCAAACGCGTATTTAGCCTGACTCCAGAATGCATCCAGCGCGATAATTCGTTCCTTTAGAAAGGAAATCATTTCCGGCCAGTCTTCCTGGCGAAAAATACTCACGCCTTCCAGTGTTTGATACACTTTCGACACCATCTTCCTCCCTTCATCATGCACTGTCCGTTGCCAGTTCCATTGCTGAGCAGCTTGTGCCGTTAGCATATTCTTCAGTTCCAGCAGTTGCTCAAAGTACAGGTCACGAATTAGCTCATCCGGATGGTCGAAAACGATAGCAATAGAAGCTGACCGATTATCCGCCTCCATCCTGAAGCTAATATTCCGCTCTCCTGTTTTATAGTTTACCCAGTTGATCTTTTCTCCCTCTGCGGACAGCACCGGCGCCATATATTGTCCGAAGCGCGTCCAGAACTCCTGCCTGATCCTTGATGTTTCCAGTTTCGGATACATGCACCAAAGATAGACAGCATCAGCTTTTTCCATTTTTTATACGAGTTAAAAATATGTTCCGCTCTCCTTGCGTTCCAACTGATTTTTACAGAGAAAATACTACCTTGGGCACGTTCAAAAAAATTTGATTCAAATGGTTAACACCCAGGAAAGTCCGGTAAAAATTCAGCATGCCGGCATGGACGAAAACACACGCAACATGTTACAGCAATTGAAAATTGTAGCCGTTATCGGCTCGGGAACAATGGGCAACGGTATCTGCCATGTATTCGCGCAAAGCGGTTTTAATGTTCATATGATGGACATTAATCAGTCTGCGTTGGATAAAGCAATAGGAACGATCGGTAAGAACATGGACAGGCAGGTTGCCAAGAATGTGCTTTCTGAAGAGCAAAAGCAACAGGCGTTGGGGCATATCGCTACCTACACCGATATGGCGGAAGCAGTAAAGGATGCGGACATAGTAATAGAAGCGGCAACGGAAAACATTGACCTTAAGGTGAAAATTTTCCAGCAGTTAGATCAGCTTTGCCCTCCACATACTATTCTTGCTACCAACACTTCTTCTATTTCTATTACCAGGATCGGCTCTTTCACCAAGCGCCCCGAGAAGGTGATCGGTATGCACTTCATGAACCCTGTACCGGTGATGAAGCTTGTAGAGATCATCAACGGTTATGCAACGGATGTAGATGTATCGAATACGGTTTATGCCCTTTCCCAATACCTTGGAAAAGTTCCTTGTATTGTGAATGACTATCCCGGCTTTATTTCCAACCGTATATTGATGCCAATGATCAATGAAGCCGTTCTTTCTTTACAGGAAGGCGTTGCAGGCGTGGAAGAAATTGATACAATCATGAAGCTTGGTATGGCGCACCCTATGGGACCATTGCAGCTCGCTGACTTTATTGGTCTTGATACCTGCTACAGCATCATGAATGTATTGCACATGGGCTTTGGCGCTCAAAAATATGCACCGGCTACACTTTTGGCTAACATGGTGCAGGCTGGCTTCCTCGGTGTAAAGTCCGGTGAAGGCTTTTATAAATACACTGCAGGCAGTAAGGAACTGAAAGTTTCGGACCGCTTCAAAAACAAAGGCTGGAAGATCTAAGCCCGTAGTTTATAACGTTACAGAACCTTTCATAGCAATATGGAAGGTTTTTTATTTTAGAAAACTTTTCTAAAACGACGAAGCTGGCATGGCTTTTTAAAAACTAGGGAAAAGGTTATAACGATGTCATTATTAGATAGGATTCCCTTTAGCGTAAAATGTAATGAAAACCACTTCCGCGGCGAAGTGCTTGGATTTGGATTAGGCTGTGAAAGCGTTTTTGAGGTAAGACTTACGGACGGTTCTTTATTTCATATCAAAGCAGAACCAGACCTCGAACTCAGAAGGTATAGCTGGACCTCCCGCTGCAACGATCAGTTTCGCAAGTTAGTGCCTGTCATTGGTCGAGTGGTAGAAAGATATTTCAAAAAGAAATAGCTCATCTCAAGGTTGCAGCTTTATTATTGCCCGCATCCTTTAGTTTTGCAGCTATGCAGGAACTGGTAGTTGCATCCCGCAATGCAGGCAAGATTCGTGAGATAGAAGCGCTCATCGAGGGTATTCGGTTGCTATCGCTTGATGATATCGGCTTTACCACCGAGACCGAAGAGCCATACGAGACTTTCGAAGAAAATGCGCTCACCAAAGCACAGGCAGTATATAACTATTGTGGAAAGAACGTGCTGGCTGATGACAGCGGCCTATGTGTACCTGCCTTAAACGGGGCTCCGGGCGTTCACAGTGCTTACTTCGGCGGACTGCCGAGGAGCGACGAAAAGAATAATCAGCAGCTTTTGGCACAACTGGAAGGCATTGCCGACCGGAGTGCTTTTTACAAGGCCGTAATCTGTCTTATCTGGGAAGGAAACCCCTATTTCTTTGTGGGAATATGTGAGGGCAAAATTGCAGCGGAGCCTTCCGGAGAAGGTGGCTTCGGATACGATCCTCTATTCATACCCAAGGGCCATGAGATAACCTTTGGTCAACTTCCTGCAACAGTAAAAAACACACTAAGTCACCGGGGAAAAGCAGTGCAAAAAATGGTAGCTTTCCTGAAAGACCAGGTAAACGCTTCATGAAATTCTCTATTGGTGATAAGATACTGCTGAAGCATACAGGCGAAGAAGGCACCGTAACTGACTTTCTCGGGAAGGAGATGCTGGAAGTGGAAGTGAACGGCGTTCATTTCCCTGTTTATCTTGATGAAGTAGACCATCCATATTTGAAATGGTTTACTGATAAAAGCCGCCAGGCAAAGAAAGCGGCAACGCCTCCCGCTCCTGCTGTAGAGAAAGAAAAAGACAGGCCTAAGCGACTGCCAAAAGGCATCTATTTATCGTTCATGCCTGTGTTCAAGGCCAATGAAACAGAGGATATTGTAGATCAGCTGAAGATATTTCTCCTGAATGAGACTGCATCAGCCATTCGCTTTTTTTACGATATGCGCCTGCCTCAGACATCTGTCTTTCAGCTTGATGGCGCACTCCATCCTTTTGGCCATCTCTACCTCCATAGCATCGACTATGCAGATATGAATGACCAGCCGCGTTTTCACTGGGCGCTTTCCGATGCCACCAATACTGATTACAGAAAGGAACAGGGAACGCTACGTATTAAGTCTGCCAAACTGTTTGCGCAGATCAACGATTTGCTGCTGAAGAATGAACCTACGTTTAGCTATTTGCTGGTAGAAGACTTTATAGAGAAAGCGAAAGAAGAAAAGGAAGAAAAGTTTTTTCTTCCTGAAAGGACGGTTTTTAG
>DATJDP010000154.1:0-8791 GCA_035497355.1 Flavipsychrobacter sp. | reverse complement strand
CTTAAAAATGATCTTTGCCCCTCATGCAGCGGTAGACAGCGTGGAAATGGCTCGTACCATTGAAGTGCTGACCGGCTTCTCGCTCGGTGCGGAAAGTATTGCACTGTTTGCCCGTGTTGGTGGCGGTATTTACACAAAAGCCGCTGACGTAGGTGCTGACCTCGTAGGTAAGGTTGAGGCCGGCATCCCGGAAGATGATCCGCGCAACCCTGCTACCATCGCCGATAACGTAGGTGATAACGTAGGCGATGTTGCCGGTATGGGTGCTGACCTTTTCGGTTCTTACGTGGCCACCGTTCTTGCTACCATGGTACTTGGAAGGGAAGTACGGGATGTAACCGGAGGCGTTTTAGCTGACAACTATGGCGGTCTGTCACCTATTCTTTTACCCATGCTTATTGCAGGTATAGGCATCATACTCTCCATTATTGGTACCTGGTTTGTGCGCATCTCCGATTCTGCAGGCGTATCTACCAATGCAGTGCAAAAAGCCTTGAATATGGGCAACTGGGGTTCTATTGTATTGACTGCTATAACAGCTTATTTCCTGACTAACTTTATTCTGCCTGACACCATGGTGCTGCGCGGCTTTGAGTTTACCAAGATGGATGTATTCTATGCTATTATCATAGGGTTGGTAGTGGGAACGCTCATGAGCCTTATTACAGAATACTATACTGCAATGGGCAAACGTCCGGTGTTATCTATCGTTCGCCAGTCAGCTACCGGGCATGCTACAAACGTTATCGGCGGTCTGGCAGTAGGTATGGAAAGTACATTTTTACCGATCCTTGTACTTGCAGGCGGTATATACAGCTCTTATTCCGTTGCTGGTCTGTATGGTGTGGCAATCGCTGCGGCAGGTATGATGGCTACCACAGCTATGCAACTGGCTATCGATGCTTTTGGTCCTATTGCGGACAATGCGGGTGGTATTGCTGAAATGAGCGAATTGCCTAAGGAAGTACGTGAGAAAACAGATACGCTGGATGCGGTAGGTAATACAACTGCGGCTACTGGTAAAGGTTTTGCCATTGCCTCTGCAGCCTTGACTGCGCTTGCACTCTTCGCGGCTTATGTAGGTGTGGCAGGCATTAAAGGCATCGACATCTATAAGGCGCAGGTACTTTCTGCTCTGTTTGTGGGCGGAATGATACCTTTCATTTTCTCTTCTCTTGCTATACGTGCAGTAGGAGAAGCCGCGATGAGCATGGTTGAAGAAGTTCGTCGTCAATTCAAAGAGATTCCGGGCATTATGGAGGGAACAGGCAAGCCTGAATATGATAAGTGCGTTGCCATCTCTACTCAGGCTTCTATTGCTAAAATGATCCTTCCTGGTGCTATTGCCTTGTTATCGCCGCTGATCATTGGTTTCCTTATGGGGCCAGAAGCGCTTGGTGGTATGCTGGCTGGTGCTACCGTAAGTGGTGTATTGATGGGTATGTTCCAGAACAATGCGGGCGGTGCATGGGATAATGCAAAGAAATCTTTTGAAAAAGGAGTTGAGATCAACGGACAGACTTACTATAAGAAATCAGACCCACATAAGGCTTCTGTAACCGGTGATACTGTGGGCGATCCATTCAAAGATACTTCGGGCCCTTCTATGAATATCCTCATTAAACTGATGTCTATTGTAGCGCTGGTAATCGCCCCTACACTCGGACACATGTTCGGAACCAAAACCGACACCGCAAAAACAGTAAAACAAGAAGTTCACAAAGAAGTAGTGGTGAACAAACAATAAACATTCAAACTTCTGAGCATAAATTGAAACGCCGGGCTTTGCAGCCTGGCGTTTTTTATTGCGATTAAAAAATTGTAATATTATGTAAGCAAACCTATATGTATGAAACGCTTTTTACTCTACAGCTTTTTTTGTTGCCTTGCCCTTCAGGGGAATGCACAACTAAACAAGACTTCTGCTTTCGGCCAGATTAATTTTGAATATAACTATGCCTTCCCTTGGTTCTCCATTTACCGCGATACTGCAGCCAATCCTAACTGCATCTGGCAAATAGGAAAGCCACAGAAGCCTGTATTCGATTCTGCCCGGTCTTATCCGAACGCCATCGTAACAGACACGCTGCAATCTTACCCTCCTAACGACACTTCCTCATTTATTATCGCTCAAGAAACTCTTGCTGGCTGGTGGGTAGCTTCTTATGCAGGCATAAGCGGCTGGTATAAAATTAACTCGGACAGCCTCACAGATTATGGTTCAATAGAACTTTCAGTAGATAGCGGAGCCACCTGGATCAATATCTTAACTGACACTCAATATCATTTTTTTGATACAACATTAAACGGATGGCCAATAATTCCCAATCGTCCCACCTTAACCGGAAACTCTAACGGCTGGCAATACTTCGCAATAGACTTTTACAGTTTTGTCGACTCCTTTCCACAACAAATCGGTTTTCAGCAGCCAGTATTGCTGAAATTTACCTTTATTAGCGACAGCGTGCAAACCAATAAGGACGGTCTGATGTTTGACGACATAGAACTTCAAGACTGGACAGTAAACATCGATAACATCAGGAAGCAAAGTGTGCCTCTAACCGTTTACCCTAATCCCGCTACTTCAGCCATCTTTCTTAAAGAACAGACAGATTTTGCCTACCACAAAAAGCAACTCACCATCAGGGATGTATTTGGCCGGACCGTTCGGAATGAGGACTACTTCAACAACGAGGTAATAAGAGTTGATGTAGCTTCCCTTCCCCCAGGGCTCTATTCCTATCAGCTCTCTTACGACGATGGAAAGTTTTTCTCTTCCGGCAATTTTGTGAAACGGTAAAGGCAGGTTGATCTCGATATTATTTAAGCAAGCCTATATTTATGAAACGCTTTTTACTCTATACCTTTCTTTGTTGTTTCGCGTTGCAGGGGAATGCACAACTAAACAAGACTTCAGCGGAGGCCACCATTAACTTTGAACAAAACTCGGCTTTTCCTTGGTTTTATATTTACCGTGATACCGTAGCCAATCCCAATTGCGTCTGGCAAATAGGGAGACCACAGAAGCCTGTGTTTGATTCTGCGCGCTCTTATCCGAACGCCATCGTAACCGACACATTGCAGACTTATCCAACTAATGATACTTCTTCATTTATTCTTGCGCAGGGAGGACTGTACGGCTGGGGATACCCTTCTTATGCTGGAATAACCGGATGGTACAAGGTAAACTCAGACAGCCTTACTGACTACGGCATGATAGAAGTGTCGTTGGATAGTGGTACAACCTGGGCCAATATATTAACTGACAGTCAATATCATTTTTTCGATACAACTGCAAATGGTTGGTCGGTTGTACCAAAGCGCCCGATCTTAACTGGCAACTCTAATGGCTGGCAATACTTTGGGGTAAACTTTTACAGCTTTGTTGACTCCTTTCATGCATCATTTACACCAACCCCTTTTAACCCTCGCCTGGTGTTACTAAAATTCACATTTATCAGTGATAGTACTCAAACCAATAAAGACGGTTTGATGTTTGACGACATAGAGCTTGAAGATTGGTATGAGACCGTAGTAGGTGTTGTCAGGAAGCAAAACGTACCCGTAACCGTTTACCCCAATCCTGCCACTTCGGCAATTTTCCTCAAAGAACAAACCGATTTCGTGTACCACAAAAGGCAAGTTACTATCAGAGATATATTTGGACGTACCCTGCGGAATATGAGCTACTACAATAATGAAGTAATAAGAGTTGATGTAGCTGATCTGCCGCCAGGACTCTATTCTTATCAGCTTTCTTACGATGATGGCAAGTTTTATTCCTCCAGCAATTTTATGAAGCGGTAAGGGAGACCAAATTCAATTCATGTAAACAGATCTATATTTTATGAAACGCCTTTTACTCTACACCTTTCTTTGTTGCCTTGCATCGCAGGCAAATGCACAGTTGAACAAGACTTCAGCAGGCGGCATGATTAATTTCGAACAAAACTACGTCTACTTCTGGTACTCTGTTTACCGCGACACGATATCTAATCCTAACTCCATTTGGCAAATAGGGAGGCCGCAAAAGTCGGTATTCGATTCTACCCGGTCTTATCCGAACGCCATTGTAACGGATACCATACAGTCTTACCCTTCCAATGACACTTCGTCATTTATTATATCCCAAGGCACGCTCGGAGGCTGGGTCTTGCCACCATACGCTGGAATATTCGGATGGTATAAGGTCAATTCCGACAGCCTGACCGATTACGGAATGATAGAAGTTTCAGTAGATAGCGGAGCTACATGGATCAATATCTTAACTGACACTCAGTACCATTTTTTTGATACAACAATGAATAGTATCTATCCAAGCAGACCAGTATTAACCGGCAATTCTAATGGCTGGCAATTTTTTGCTGTAAACTTTTACAGCTTAGTTGATTCCTTTTCGTTCGGGTGGGGGTCACTTGTATTGCTGAAATTCACGTTTATCAGCGACAGTGTGCAAACTAATAAAGACGGTCTAATGTTCGATGATATATATCTTCAAGATTGGTGGGAAAACATAGATGATATCAGGAAGCAAAATGTACGTGTAAGCGTTTACCCTAATCCTGCCACCTCGGCAATTTTCCTCAAAGAACAAACCGATTTCGTGTACCACAAAAAGCAACTCACCATCAGGGATGTATTTGGCCGGACCGTTCGGAATGAGGACTACTTCGACAATCAGGTAATAAGAATTGACATAATTGCCCTTCCCCCGGGGCTCTATTCCTATCAGCTCTCTTACGACGATGGAAAGTTTTTCTCTTCCGGCAATTTTGTGAAACGGTAAGGCAGGTTAACCTCAATATTTATTTAAGCAAACCTATATTTATGAAACGCTTTTTACTCTATGCCTTTCTTTGTTGTTTCGCATCGCAGGTGAATGCTCAGCTGAACAAGAGTACATCTTTGGCGATCATTGACTTTGAACAAAACACTGCGGATCCCTGGGTTCTTATCTATCGAGATACAACAGCAAATCCTAACTGCGTCTGGCAAATAGGAAGGCCACAGAAGCCTGTATTCGATTCTGCATGGTCTTATCCAAACGCCATTGTAACAGATACCGTGCAGGCTTATCCAACAAACGATACCTCGTCTTTCATTATTGGTCAAAGTACACTCGCAGGCTGGTTGTCGCATGGAACAGCCAAACTATTTGGGTGGTATAAAGTCAACTCTGACAGCCTCACAGATTATGGCACAGTAGAACTTTCCATAGATAGTGGAGTTACCTGGATCAATATTTTAACCGATACTCAGTATCATTTTTTTGATACAACTACCGGTACTTATCAAAATCGGCCAATCTTAACCGGCAATTCAAATGGCTGGCAGTACTTTGCTGTTAACTTTCACAGTTTTCTTGATTCATTCGCTTTGCCGTGGGGATCGCTTGTGTTGCTAAAGTTTACCTTTGTTAGCGACAGTGTACAAACCAATAAAGATGGTCTGATGTTTGATCAGCTATATCTTCACGATTGGTATTTCAGCATAGACGACGTCAGCAAGCAAAAGGCGCCCGTAAGTGTTTACCCTAATCCCGCTACTTCGGCCATCTTTCTTAAAGACCAAACGGATATTACTTACCATAAAAAGCAACTCATCATCAGGGATGTATTTGGCCGGACCGTTCGGAATGAGGACTACTTCAATAATCAGGTAATAAGAGTTGATGTAGCTCCCCTTCCCCCGGGGCTCTATTCCTATCAGCTCTCTTACGACGATGGAAAGTTTTTCTCTTCCGGCAATTTTGTGAAACGGTAGGAACTAATTTATGGATGCAGTGAGAAGCCTTCAGAGTGTCACAAAGCCTCTTTTGCATGTCTTAAAATGAGTTTTGCGTATACAAAAATGGTTTTTACATATACAAAAATGAGTTTTGCATAAGACAAAATGGTTTCTGCATATACAAAAATGGTTTTTGCATGTACAAAAATGTTTTTTGCATGAGACAAAATCGTTTTTGCATAAGATAATATAGTTTTTGCATGTACAAAAACTGTTTTTGCATAAGACAAAGAGACTTTTGTATAAGACAAAATGGTTTTTGCATGTACAAAAATGAGTTTTGCATAAGACAAAGGAACTTTTGCATATGCAGAAATCCGTTTTGCATGTGCAAAATAGTTGTTCGATGTTCTAAAAGGGAACATCTATTTTATCTTTATACCATGAAAACAGCCACCGCATTGCTCATTTTATTGCCTCTTCTCATGTCTGTCTCCTGCGACCGTCCTGAATGTCTTAATGACAATCCGGTTTTCGATCAAAACCCGCCCGGTAGCACCGAATATAACCGAGAATTGGTGAAGCAAATGCAATTGACCGGTACAAAAGATATCCGCTACCGGTATGATAGTTCCTTAGTTCGTAATGGTCATGAATATATGGTAATACATGTGCAGGGGAAGAACCTTTGTGCTGTTGCAGAGGTAGTAGTAGAAGACAAAGATGTGAGAAGAGGGCTGAGAAATGGTGTAGGGTATCGTGGTGCAGAACTGAAAGACGTTCATATTGCTGCCCGGGAGGACTCCGGCAAAGAAATATTAGTGCTGAAAAGCATTGGCAGAATATTGGACTGAGGCAAGCCCTCACTCATAGTTCCAACATAAAAGCGGTTGTTGGTCGACACTATATAATGCATCTTTATACTACGAGGCATACAAAACCAAACTTCCATAATGACCGATATTATCATTAATACCCACCGGCTGGTGCTGAAAGGTGTATCACCACAAATGATCCACGAGCTTTTCCTGACTAAAACCAAAGATGAAATAAAAGCATGTTTAGGAGCAGAGGAGCAGGAATATGAGCGTTTTAAAAGCATGCATGAAAAAGGAATGGAGACTGAAAGCTTTTCCATGCTTTTCTTCTTGCTGATCGAAAAAACATCGAACCTTCCTATTGGCAGGTGTGGCTTTCATACATGGAACAGGAGACACAAGAGAACAGAGCTGTTTTATCTTTTGACATATGACATATACAAAAGAAAAGGCCTGATGACAGAAGCACTGGCTCCCGTTCTCCGGTACGCGTTCGAACAAATGGATATCCACAGAATCGAAGCATTGGTGGCAAACTGGAACACGCCTTCACTAAGTTTGCTGAAGCGCTACGGATTTTCATTTGAAGGGACGAGGAGAGAAGACTATGTAGTGGACGGGAAAAGCGAAAACTCGGACTGCTACTCTCTGCTGAAGCACGAGTGGCAGGCAAGGGAACAACAAGCCGCAGTTCGGACCGATATTGCAAATGAAACAGCTTAAAAACAATGCTGCCCTCCTGTGCCGCGCTTGAAAGTACGGAAGGAGAGCAGCCTGAAACGCTGTGTTAAGCCAACATCTTAACTATACGGTATCTAAGCCTTAAGCTAATAAACTACTACCTGCTTTGTTTCTACTTTATTCTCGTAGCTGAAACGAATAAGATACTTGCCTTCGTCTAGATCGCACAGGTGTATATGCCCGTTATTCAAGCCAGGTAATGCCTGCAACTTTACTTCCATCACACGCTTTCCCTTCAGATCATAGACTTCGGCATTCATCCAGCCCGCCTTCTCGGCGTTAAACTGTAGCATCAGTTGCTGCGGCCGGGTTAATGGAGAAGGACCTATCTGCGTAACCAGCTTTCCATTATCGTAGACGTTCTTGAGGCTAAGAATTCTGGAATAGGTCTTAGATCCGTCCAGATCAGTAATAACCAACTGATAAAAAACATATCGTTCAGCTACAGCTTCTTTGTCTGAATAAGTGTATTGCTGACTGTTGCCGTTTTGAGGCACAATCTTCGCTATTTCGGAGAATTTCATCCCATCCTTGCTTCGCTGTAAAGAATAAACCTGGACGTTCCGCTCGTTGTAGGTGTTCCAATTGATCGTTGCATGTTTATCCATATTTATTGTACCAGTAAAGCTGCCCAGTACAAGGGGCAAAGGGGAGGTAGCCGTAAATGCTCCAGCCATACCAACACCACCCGGGCCGCCATGCACTTCACAATAATAGTCGTAAGTGCCAGGGTCTGTTACAACGTAGTCAAAAGTTCTCACCAGGCTGGAAGGTGCACCAGAATTAATGGCTGCGGCTCCGGTAGGCAAAGTATTACCGGCGGACGTTGCATTATGAAATCCGACTGCAAAGTCGAATCTAACAGTATCGCCGACAGCCACGGTAGTATTTGCGGGGCTAAACTGGAAGTTTGTGACGGTAATGGTAGTAATTCCTGCCATGCTTTTTGTCGCCATAAACAAAAAAAGAAACGGGAGTAGCATCTGTTTCATAAGCTAAGTTTTTTAAGAAATGAGTAACTCAATTAATTAATAAAATTCCACCTATAGCTTCTAATACAGTAATCTTATAAGATGAAACAGCAATCCGGACAAATGAAACATATTTTTTAATGGATGAAGGGAAAAGGAAAAGCACTGCCGCCGTTAGCAACAGTGCTATGGATTCCTACAGAAACGCAAAACAACCTTAAAAACCTGTGGGCTGGTTTCTACCGGTGCAATGCAGTTGCTGTTTCTTTATGCTCGTAAAAATCCGGAAGATCATAACCCAGGCTCAGCATCACTTGCTCGAGCAATACTTCTTCCTTAGGATTGTATTTCTTATTCAGATTAAAGCCATTCATTCTTGCCCATGCCTGCCATTTGATTGCGGTCAGGGGATTTTTGAATTCCTGAAGTATAGAATAGATGTTGACTCCGGTCTGCCTTGCGATAAGCTTAATCAACAGTACGCCCTGGGTTTCATTTAGTGTCTTTACTTTATCTTCAAACTGTACTCGTAAT
>DATJDP010000153.1:0-26068 GCA_035497355.1 Flavipsychrobacter sp. | reverse complement strand
AGACACCGATCAGCGTAAACAACAGGAAAAACAGAAAAGAAAAGAGTAAGGCTCTGCGCCGCCGGTAAATAATAAGGGGTAGTTCGCTGGCAAAGAACGACGTGATGCGGTTCTTCTCTTCCTTTTTATTCTTGTATATGGATAGAAAGATATTAGAAGCCAGTCCGTTGATAAACCGTACTGTATTGCTGAATGGATAAAAGGTTTTGGCATAGGAAAGATCATCTACCAGATTCATAAACCTCTTCGCGGTTTCGTCGGGATCTTTGGCGGGCTCCTGGTATTCCTTCCAGCGGTCAATATTGCGCTTGATAAATTGTCCTTCACGCATAAGGTAAAGATAGCGAAGGGGAATGGTTTACTAAGTACGGCAGTCTGCTGATTTAGATTTTATATTTCGTCGTGACTGTTTCGGGACCTGTGCAAAATCACAAGACCCCGACAGGATAATGATGCGGCTTGCCTTCATATAGTAAACTAAGATCATCCACTAGGGACAAATGCAGCATTGAGTTGGGTTTTGGGACATCCCAAGACTTCCTTTGGACATCTCCAAACGCCTTTAGGAGATCGTAGAAGTTCACTAACAGTGCCGGAAAGACATTCCCTGCCACACAGCTTTCTTTTTGTCTTCCCTCTCTCTTACATTTGTCTTATGAGCGTTATTACGGTTACTACGCCCTTCAATATAGACCTGGAGTTCAGGATCGCCCCTTTTCATAAACGCCTGCTTGCATGGATCATTGATATCGTTATTATCTACGCTTACATACTCGTAGTTGAAAAATACATAGTAGCTCCTCTGAATGTTTTTGAAACGCTTGGCACAGCTACAACTATATTACTCATCGCTCTTCCTGCATATTCTTACCATCTCCTTTTTGAGATATTCTTAAACGGTCAGTCGCTCGGCAAAAAGGCCCTCAGCATAAAGGTGATGGATATCAATGGCAACGAGGCAAGCCTGAGCCAGTATCTTTTGCGCTGGTCATTCCGCCTGTTTGATATGGTGCTGACCCTTGGCGCCGGTGCGGTGCTCTCGGCGGCGCTTACCAAAAACAATCAAAGACTTGGTGATCTTGTTGCGGGCACTGTGGTGATAGATAAAAACGCGAGAACCGACCTACAGGAAACGATATACCTGGAAATAGAAGATGAGAACTACGAGCCAATGTACCCGGAGGTGATGCAGTTGAGCGACCGAGATATCAACGGTATTCGCAATCTGCTGGATAGCAAGGGCAACAGTAAGGACACAGAAATATACATCGCGCAGGTGACGCATCGCATCCGCGAGGTGCTGAAAATAGAAACCGCTATGGAGCCACGGCCGTTTCTCCATCAACTGCTAACCGACTACAACTATATCACAAGAAAGTAGCGTTTAACTATATCTCGATCTTCCCAAAATAGAACTGATTCTTGTACATCTCCCCTACCTTGTCATAGAGGTCTTCCACGAACGTGAAAAGCTCTGAATGATCGTGTTTGAAAGAAGTGCCGCGAACGACGATCTTCGAAGAAGGTGGATTGGCGCTTTTGATCAAATATTTACCATTCTGCAATTCATAACCATCCACAAATATTTTGATGTAATCACCTTTATTCAGCTTGCCATTCACTCTCACCTCTGTGTTGATAAAGACGAATTTACCGTCTTCTTTTATCGGAGAAAGTTTGATTTCGCCAAGGGTATTCTTACTCATATGCAAAGGGGGTATTTGGTGTGAATTTACTCAACACTTCATTAATTAGCAATAAACTCATTATGAATATTGCAATAATGTCTATTCAGGAATAAAGATATTGAATGTAGCCCCCTTTTCAGGCTCGCTTTCCGTAGTGATGAAGCCCTGATGATTTTGTGCAATCCGTCTGCAAATGGCAAGCCCTATTCCCGTTCCCGGATATTCGCTTTTACCATTTAGCCGGTGAAACATCTGGAATATCTTTTCCGCTTCTTCGGCTGCAAAGCCGATCCCATTGTCCTTCACGCTAATGCGGTAATAATTCTTATTCCTTTCTGCTACCACACCCTGGATTTCCTTTCCCGACACAAGCGTACAGTCAACAGTCACTTCCGGTACGTTCCCTTCTTTCTGAAATTTAATAGCATTGCTCAACACGTTTTCCAGCAACTGCTCGAACTGGTGAGGAATAACACTTATGCTATACGAACAATGGGTATTAATGATTGCTCTCTTTGAGAAAATATCTTCCTGCAGGCTGCCAATCGCTCTTTTCACCAGTTCTTGCATACTTCTTTCTTCAAAAACCTTGGGCGCTGTGTTGGTTCTGGAAAAGGAAAGAAGTCCATCAATCATCTGTTGCATTCTCTCTGCTGCCGATTGAATCCTTTTAAAATAATCCCTACCCGTTTCTGAAATATTTGGGAGGTCCTTACTAACGATGAGTGAGCTGAAAGCCAGGATTTTCCTTAATGGCTCCTGAAGGTCGTGACTGGCAACGTAGCTGAACGAAGTAAGCTCAGAATTAATGCGATTAAGTTCATGATTCTTGTTCTTCAATTGTTCATTTACCTCTTCCAGCTTGCGGGTCGTCTGCTTTAGCTCCGTTATGTTGTGCGCTATCAATAATCCGCCAAAGATATCGCCGGCGTTATTCTTTAGCGGCACTACAAAGTTCTCAATGTAAATACCAAGCACGGGAGACTGGTTATCTTTGTTGTGAACTACTTCTCCGGCCAGAGCCCTTCGCAGCTCATCTTCCCGAATGGTATTTTGGGTTTCGGGAAACACTTCAAAAAAGTTCCTGCCAAGCACAGCCTCTTTTTTCAGCTTATAATATTCTTCGCAAATCTTATTGAAGGCTATGATGTTGTAATGCGTGTCGAAAGCGCAAATGAAATCCACGCTATTATCCTGAAGGGTCTCCAGGAACGTCGTACGCTCAGAAAGTTCCTTCTTCTTCTGCTCCAGAAGGCGGTTCGCTTCCTTCACTCTTTGCGAAGTACTGATTACATCCGTTACATCGTTAAGGAGACAGAGAATATTGATAACGTCACCCTTTTTGTTCTTCATCGGCACGAGGTAGCTGTCGAAAAACTTGTCTGCAAGCTTAGATGGCACAATGGGATAATGTCGGGTTTCGCCCCGGAAAGCAAGATCAAGACGGTCGAACGCAGTCATCATTTCCGAATCGGAAAAGACATCCGCAAGCGATTTACCTACTACCTGCTGCCTGGACTTACCGTAAAATTCTTCGCATTTTTTGTTCCATGCCTTGATAACAAGCTTTTTATCGAAAACAAAGATGCAGGATTCGCTATGTTCAATCACCGCTTCTGCAAACTCCTTTTCGCGTAGCAGTTCATCATTCAGGGTCTTTAAGGCTGTGATATCGTGAATGAGGACAAAAACGTTGTGTACATCGCCCCGGGCGTCATGAAGCGGCAACATGTTGATCTCATAGAACTGTTCTGATTGCTCGCCAAGTACATTTTCTATTTTAAGCTTTTCTCCATGTAATGCCTTTTCCGCAGCCTCGTGAAACCAATGCATCGGTCCAAATACCTCCTCAGCAGTCTTACCAATAATATCCTGACCCGAAAAACCATAAATCTCCTCGCACCTTTTATTCCACAATACAAATCGAAGATCTTTATCGAGCACCAATACGCCGTTTACGGAGCTGTCAACCAGCTTTTGTACGAAGTCGTTTTGCTGTTCAAGCTTTTTGCTAAGGTTATACTGCTCGGTAATATCCTGCGCAGTTCCGATAATGATGCGCTCTCCCTTTTTGTTTTTTGAGATTCTGCCACTGCTTGTGAAATAACGGATATTGCCTTCCCTGTCTTTAATACGAAAATCAACGCGACGCCATTTTTCATCCTTTACGGTATTTTGGTAGTTTTCCAGTACAGCGGGCACATCCTCCGGTATTACGCGTTCAAACAGCTGGTCCGGACTATTCTCTATCTCGCTTCTTGTAAAACCGAACATCTGAAGCAGGGTGTCAGAATAGTAATATTGGTCGCTGTCAAAATTGTATTTCCAGCTTCCGAGCATAGCCGTTTCCTCTGCCTGGCGCAACATGTCGTTCTGTCTGGCTATATCTTCTGCGAGCGAAATGTCGGCTTCACCACCGTCAAACACATTCTGAAACGCAGAGATATCCTGAACAGTGCCAATGCACCTCACTATATTATTTCCGTCGGTGATTTGTCTGTACCGGCATTCGATCAAAGCCATCGTTCCATCTCCAACATCCCACTTGTAGGTAAACGACCCTACCGAATTGTTGTCTTTTTGAGGGTTCTTTAGGCTGGCAAGAATAGGCTCGGGAACACTTTTGAAAAGAATATTGAAAGGTAAGGAATGACTATGCGGCTTCTTCATTTTCAAAAGCGCAAAAGTCTCACTCGTACAGTAAACATCAGTTGTGCCGGGTACCCAGTCCCAGCCTCCCAAACCGGCCATCCGCATTGTTTCGCTTATCAACTGAGTTTCCCGTAAGTTGCTTTCTTTCAGGTCTTTTTCGGTTATCATGTAGCGCGTTTAGTAGTGTTAAATTACTTAATAATTGGGCCATTCTTTGCAATGAAATCATTTCGAATTGAATACAAGCATTGGAGCACATTAGAAGATTGTCTTTCAAAGCGTTAGCGATCCCGACGGTAATCTCCCCTGTACCACATATTTATTGACAGATTGTTGAACATCACATACCTCTCATCGCCATTACGATCGAAAGGTTCAGAAAACTGCCGCTTCAGCAGAAGCTAAATCAAGAATATTTCCCCATTTTTACAAGGTGAGCGCAAAAGGCACCCAAAAGTTTATTAAACCCGCTACCATAGCTATTATCTTTTATCTCTTTTGTTTCGGTATTGCTATGGCTTTGTTTCCTATTCGTCCTTTTTGGAATGATGAATGGAGGCTGATTTATAATATAAAGTTCAAGAGCATTTCTCAGCTCTGGGGCACGCTTGATCTTTTGCAGGAATGCCCGCGTGTGTATCTGAGCCTGCTGAAAGTCATCAGTGCCACATTCGATTATAGTTATACTTCTCTACGACTGCCGCCCTTACTGATAGGACTTGCAAGCATTTTCCTGATCTTTCATTTGAGAAAGAAGTTCTTTCCTGAAAACACGGTCTTCAGCTACCTCTTTATCCTCATCGTTGTCTCTTCCCAAACATTTACTGACTATCTGGTGCAGGTGAAGCAGTACGAGATAGACATTTTTCTTTCACTTGTTGCGCTGTGGCAGTTCTGGACTTTATTGAAAATAGGCAGAGAAGGGCAGGTTCATAAAGCCAGTTACATTTTGCTTTTGGTTAGCCTCCTTATTGTACCGTACTTCAGCTATACCTATCCGATTGCTATTGCACCTGCTTTTCCTATTATCTTTTTGTTGCCACTGCTGTCAAAAGCTGATGCTCAGTCTAAAAGAAGACGTTTAATCTCTTTGTATGTTCCGCTTCTGCTTGCAGCGATAAGTATTCTTGTCTTTTATGTTATTGATGTAAAAAACGTGATGGCAGATGAGAGAATGTATGCTTCTTATCAGCAGGCTTACTATAGACATCACCAGGAAACCTTTATTGAAGATTTCTGGAAGTTGTTTGCCCTTGTCGGTTCTGGCTTTGTGTTTGAGTTAATTTTCGGGATTATTGGTATCGCCTCCTTTTTCTATATAGGATATAGGGTGATAAAAAAGAAAGCAACTTCATTTTCAAACAGGAACTGGCTGGAACTTTATGCCGTTTTGCTATTGTTGCTCATTCTCTTTCTAATTGCAACAGGAAAGCTGGTCGGGGGTGTTGCGAGGTTAACGGCTTATTCCGTTCCTTCTATCGCCATTCTTGTTATTTCGTTTCTGGAGGAAGTAAAGTGGAGATTTCAATACCGAAAAACATCTAATATCGTTGCCGCTATTCTATTTGTGGCGCTATTCGGAAACATCATCAGTACCTGTATCAATAATTTTACCTATCCTGAATATAAGAACAGGATCAAAACGTACAAGCATCTTTCTCATGCTTTGGAGGATGCAAGACTGCAGCATTTACCCCTCATGGTTACGGATGGCGTATTGGGAGACCAGTACGATGCAAAGCCACCTTCACCGGGGCAGATTGAAACGAATACCATCACTCCAAGACAGATAGCAGGAGCAGACACGCTCTGCGCGGAGGTAATTGTGAAGGTAAATCCTGCGTACAAGGTATGGGATACAATACCGTTCTATTATATGCCGGACATGAAGTGGATAAAGGAATATGTGCAACAACTGCCTCCTCAATACCAGTCGGTTATTGCCGGAGACGGAATACATTTCCAGAAGTTGAAGCGGTAGAACGTCCGATGCAGTTTTCCCCGAACGCGCTGTAATTACAACAGCCAGGCAGTTTTTCTGCTATTGTACATTCGGAGGCAGCACTTCCATTTTGTTCAGTATCTCCTTTAATATATGTATCCGCACTGTAGCCCAGTCCTGGCTCGCATCTGTGCTCTTCACGCTAAAGTTCTCTGCAAAGAAGAAGGGATAATTACGGACATCGCTTTTATTCATGGACTCTTTGTGTTCTTTTACATGCTCGATCTTTTCAGCATACCCAACAATCCAGTAAATAGTAGAATCTTTATAATTGCCTGTTCCGGTTTTGTAATACAGTTTGTACTCCGGCTTATCTTCCTGCAACATCATACTACGTACTATACGTTGAGAACGATCAGAAAAAGGCAGCTCATCAAAATATAGCTTCTTAATAAGGCCCACCTGCTCATCGGCAGATATCTGCAAACTATCATTCAGCCAAAACTCGTCTATCTTCCCACCGATGCGGCGATTACCATATTGAGCGGTATCGAGATAATGTTGCATATAATCCTTCCCTATCCGCCTTGCCAGCTCCTGGTAGTAGGCGACATTGCTTACTTTGAATGCCTCCCTCATATTCATATCATGGTTCCAGGCAGCATTTTGACGCACCACACTATCCCATTTGATCACAAACTGGTCGTCAGGCGCAATTGCTGTTTCAAGTGCTACCAATGAATTAAATATCTTAAAGGTAGATGCGGGCATAAAGCGACGGATACAGCGCTCCTTGTTGTAATAATAGATCTCTTCATGGGTATGGTCGCGCATCATGAAGCAACCATCATTCACTCCATACTTTTTGAAGATCGTACCCCACTCTTCCTCTTTATCATGGATGCGGGTTTGAGCACAAGAACTAAACAGGAAAATGCTAATAAAAACAACCAGAATATTGAAACGCATGCCGCAAAGATAATGTGGATTTGCGGGCTGTCCACATTGACGTCCTATGGTGTGCTCAACCTGGGTTATTGATATAGTAACGTACCGGAAAACCGTTGCTCTGTACCGCTAAACGTTACCCGATAGTGATATAATCCTTTCGGCTGGTCCGCTATACTAATCGTTCTTGTTAGTGGCAACTGTTTTACTTTCTGCCCGTAGCTGTTGTAAAGTTGTATCGCTCCCTTTACATAATGGTAAGGATAGTCAATATTAAAAACGCCATTGCTGCTTGGATTGGGATATACTGCCAATGCTTCTTTATTCAACTTTTCAAGCCCTAATGATCCTTGTGGTGTCTTGAGTTGTATATTATCAATCATCCACCCTGGTTTATTCGTCTCAACGCTATCGGAATGGAATAAAAAACGGAATCCATAAGCTTTGGGTAACTGCATACCCTTTTCACCGAGGAAAAAAACACAAACAGATTCTTTCTTCCAACCACCACTACGACCCATCCAAAATAAGGTATCAGAATTGAACCATGGATTCCCACCATAATTATTTAAAGAACCGGAATAATACATTAAGAAGCTTGAGTTAACCGGATAGTTAACCCATGTCTTACCGCTGTCTAAAGAAACTTGCAAAATACAGGAATCTGTGAGTGTATCGGTATCATAGTAATGCCAGAATGTAAATGAAAAATCCGGGTTAGTCCCATACCATGAGGTCGGAAAAATACTCGAATCAAGACATAAAATTGCAGCAGACTCGTTGTTTACCGGATAAGGATTGAGTGTATCCGTCTGCAAAGCATGGGTTCCCGAAAGGGCGTTGGAAAAACCGGGCTTTTGCACTGCTCCTATTTGCCAAATATTGCCTGGAAAGCTAGTATCAATAAAGATTTTACCAATGCTTGCTGTATTGCTTTCAAAATAAAATGAATCTAAAACGTTTACGGGAAAAGCACCGCCCAGGCAGTCGGGGTCCATTTGAGCCTTAGTTGCGGAAAAGCTGAGAAGAAACGAGAGAAGAAGGTAGAGGCGTTTCATGAGTTAAAAGTTTCAACTAAGTTAGCCTTTTAGAAACTATTTATTTGTCATATTTCCCGGTTTGAACACAAGAATTACCCACACAAAATGCTGAAAATAGTAACTAAGATATTAAAACGCCTGCCGTAAAGATAATGTGGATTCGCGGGCTATATCCGATCATTAGACTATCAGTCCAGTTTCAATTGATCTAGGATTACTAAGTGGACAGACAATGCAACACAAAAAGAATCTAGTTCAATGTATTAATTACCTGTAAAAGCTTTTCAAACTCCATGTCAGGATTCCTCCACCAGTTCGTTGACCAGATTCGATGAAAAGTAAAACCACATTTTTCTAATTGCTCCTGCCGATACATATCATGGTGCCAAGCCAACTCGTCAGAGTGATAAGCAGCGCCATCACACTCTATCGCAAGCATTGTGGAGGATGACTTATCCTTTGAAAACACAACCATATCAATTCTAAAGCCTCCACATGGATATTGTAATTGAATCCTCTCTTCACCGACAACCTCCGACAACCATGAATAAACTTCTTCTTCAAAAGGAGATTCAGTCAAACCAAGAGATTCGGAAGACATAGACGTTGTACCAAGTGTCAGTTTCGACTCAATAAATTTGAGAATATTTTCCTTTTCCACTTTATTGCTTTCTGATACGGCCTTTGCATACGCTAAGTATCCCATTAACCCTGCACGTCCATCAACCTTTCTGTTCGCTTCAATTCGACCACGATATTCCTGTATTGAGGTTTCAGGAATAGACGTTACAACAAACAATCGGTACTTTGCCCTGGTGATGATCACATTTAAAAGCCTATAACCATTTGCACTGTTGGTAATAGGCCCAAAGTTTTTTATAAATCTTCCGTTCTTGTCCTTCCCAAAAGTGGTAGAAAGAATAATAATATCCCGCTCGTCACCCTGTACGTTTTCAAGGTTTTTCACAAAAAAGGTGTCCTCATTTTCCTCAAAAGCGGTCATCTTTTCATTAAAAGACGTGTCCGACTGTCGCTCTTCAGATATTAAATCAAGGATATTATTTCTTTGAGTTAAATTGAATGTGGCTATGCCAACAGAAAACTTAGTATCTACTTCTTCCTTTAAAATGCGGACGATTTCAAAAGCCTCATCGTCATTCTTACTTTTTTCATATAGACCATTCACTTGAACATACTTTATTGGAGTAAGTTCATCGCGCGCGGGCATAGGTACCAGTCTGGAGCGATAGAAGCAAACGTTTGAGAACTGTATCAAATCCGGATGGCGGGAACGGTAATGCATGTTCAGATAAGTTTCTGTAAATCCCGCCTCCAGAGCAAACTCTAATAGTGATTCATTTGTAACCAGCAGTCTGGAAGCCGCATTCAGGACCTCCTGTTGCGCCTTAGACGATGTTAATTTTTCAATCTCATCACTTTCTTCCTCATCTTCTTCGGTATCATCCTCGTCTATCAATTGCATAGTGCTTTCAAAATAACTGGATGGTGGCATTTGCTGACTATCACCAGAAACAACGACTTGATTCGCGCGAAGTAACGCAGGGTATGTATCCTCTACCCGTAACTGGCTCGCTTCATCAAAAACAACCAGATCGAACCTTGTTTGGTCCAGCGCAAGTAATGAACTGCAAGTAGATGGATTAGTCATTATTACAGGAAAAAAATCTGTAAAGGCATCAGAATTCAATTGAATAATCTTTCTAAGTGAGTTTCGTGCCTTGCCTTTTGACCCGCGCAGATTATAGAGCTGACTGATCTCAATACCGAGTTTTTTTGTTTTCTCCTGCCCTGTGTTAAACCATGTTGCGATGTTATTCTTAATGATGGAAATCTGTCCATCTCTGATCTCGAATCCTAACGATCTGAGTATTTTGAACGTTGCGTCGTCCGTCGGATACTTTCCTTGCGCATCCTCGTTATCTAACTTATAGTAAAGCCATGCTGCTTCAAATGTTTGTTTCCACTTCACAGGAGCTAACGAAGTAAAATTTGATAGCAATTGTAAATTCCTTTCGGATAGTTGCTTTCGGAAAAATTGCCAGCGGCAATAATCATCAACGGCTATTTCCTTGCTAATAATGTATTTGATGCTCTTAACCAAAGTTTCCACATAGTCTGCAAGTTCCCTCACTTGTATATTTTCTACTTTGTCAACTGCTAAGTAAAACCACTTTTGAAGCTCACCTGTGATTTCACTAATAGTGGAAATTAATTTCTTCCATGAATCAGCGTCGAACTCATAAAGGGTTTTGTTGACTGAAGTAACCGGCTCATTCAACTTTTCATTTTCCAGTTTTTGTTCGTAAGAAAGTTCCATCTGGCTAAAATCGCTTAAAACTTCACCAAGCTTTAAATGATTTAAAGGCATTGAAAATCTCATTTGCCAAAGAGGTAATGCCGCATCAATCAGGTGTATCACCCTCTTTTTGTCAAGAAGTACTCGCCTGTATTTCTGTGAAAAAATAGACATTATTCTTATACCTAGTGGTGGATTAAGTATATCGGCTAATGTCTGATGCGTATTAACAATATCATTTATATCACTGATTAACTCTTGTAGCTTTTTACCATCAGTATTACCTTGAATAATCCATGACTTTCTATAATGATCCGTCAACTTATTAACATCTAAGGCTATCTTTTCAAGCTTTTGCAGTTGTTGTCGACAGGTAAATATTAGGTCTCTACTATAAGATTGATGTGTAGTATCAATCCCTGAAAATAACTCTTGCAATTCATGTTGTTCCGTTGCAATTTTGAGAAACAGTTCAGCAGCATTTGCCAGTTGTTCAGTAAATAGAAAATAATCTTCGTCTGAAAATTTTCCCTTTTGAATTTCATAGAAAACCGCCTGTAGTACATTCAAATCCGGCTTTCCCCGATTAATCTTAATATACTTTCCAACAAGTTCTGACCACTTTTTGTTACGCCATACTGGAGACTTCAATGCATTATATTGTTGCTCTATTTTTGCCGCGTGGCTCTCAAATCGAAGGATATCATCGGCAACAGCCCGCTTTAGCTCATGTTCATCTTTTAGGCTTAATGCCATCCTGCCACGAACCTTGTTTACAATTTCTGTACGACTCTTTACAGGATCTTCGATTAAAGCAATGCAACCAGAAAACTCTGGCAACAATTTTTCCAGATTGTTCTTTAATACATCTAGCGCTGTTCTCTTTTCACAAACTACCAATACCTTCTTATTATTACTGAGAGCAGAAGCTATTATGGCTGTAAGTGTTTGACTTTTACCCGTTCCAGGGGGACCCTGGATAACAACATTTCCTTGGGAGCTTAAAGATCTTAAAACTAGGTTTTGACTGGGATCTGTACTGACCGGACTATGGTTTTGCTCCCATTGCCCTGGCTTAAATTCTTTTTCTAAAACTGCTTCACCATTTTTGAGCAGATGTTCATAGTCCTTTATTATACTTTGCTTTTGCGATTTGTACAAACTGAAAACACCTGACCAAATGATTACGCCTTTCTCAATATCTTTAAAGACTATTTCTTTGGAATCGGGGATTTTATCAACGTTTTCCCAATTAAATTGGTTTACCCTTCCGCCAAGTTGCTTCATTAATAGTTCTACATACCCAGTAATTTCTTCTTTGCTTAATAAACCGTCTTCCAACAGCTCGTCCCGGAGCGGTGGCAGCATGAACGATTCTTCGCTTTCAAGATAAGACGCAAGCACTTCATTTAAACGGATTTCGTGCTCCCTTTCCCTGCTAATCGTCCAATGATTGATTTTCTTATGAGAAGCTTCAATATTTAATTTCCAAATAAATAAAGGGGCCGCAATGAACTTGTCGCTACTTCGGCTTTGCTTTTTCAATAAAATTGGAAAGCCAAATCCTGCAGTTGTTATTCCGAACTCTTGCAGATAATCCTGATGGTCATATTGAATAGATGAAATCCTCTTTTTAAAAACTAAAAGTTTTTTTTTCAGCTCTTCATCTACAGTATCTGCAGATAGATTAAATGGGAATGAAAAAGATGGTTTAAGTGTCAACTCATCAAGGAACGCCTTAACTAACGAGCTTTCTATAAGATTTAAATCATTTAGCGCGAGTCTGTTTCTCGTTTTTCCAGGTAAAGCTTTTAGAAGAACGGATCGAGAATTTCCTATGGTTAACTTCTTCTTTAGTAATACAAGTGCACTTTCATCTAATTTCATGATGAAGAATATTTTAGGCAATAAGTTCTACAAATCTAAACTTTTCCCCATCAAACAACCCCTTATCGCTCAGCTTTAACGACGGTATAACCAGCAATGCCATGAAAGAAAGTGTCATAAATGGCGCTTTTAAGATCGTGCCCAATTCCTTTGCTTTTTTGTCGATCTGGGAATAAGCTGCCGCTACTTCATACCCGTTTTCTGTGCTCATTAGCCCTGCAACAGGTAAAGGCAAACAATCCACAACAGCTTTGTCTGCTGCTACTGCAATACCACCTTTCGCTTCTATAAGTGCATTCACAGCAGTCGCAATAGATTCGTCATCTACCCCTACGGCAATAATATTGTGACAGTCATGGGCAACCGTAGACGCCAGCGCACCTTTCTTCAAACCGAAGTTTTTAATGAAGGCAACGGCTGGTGTGGCCTTCTCTTCGTACCGGTTGATCACGGTTATCTTCAGGATATCGTTGGCAATATCACTTACTATAAATCCAGCTTCAATTTTTGGGGCCGCAGTTATTTCGTTGGTGATAAGCTGTCCTTCTATAGCTTCTATTACTCTAATACGCTCTGCAGAACTGTTCGCTTCTATCTTGAAGTCCTCCGCTGCCACCGGCTTTGCTTTAAAGTTGTTGATAGCCTCGACGGGCACATCAGGCAACATGCTCTTACTTTTTTCTGCAACGAGCTTGCCGTCTATGTACGTTTGCAAAACTTCCAACTCTTCAAGATTATTCACCACAATAAAGTCTGCGGGATCGTTTTGGCGAAGTAGGCCTACAGGTATCTTATAATGCTCTACGGGGTGAACAGAGGCGGCACGCAGCACATCAAACAGATCGAAGCCTTTTCGTAGTGCTCGTTTCACATGATTATTGATGTGATGCAGCAGGAGTTCATCCGGATGCTTGTCATCGCTGCAAAACATTACCTTTTCAGGATAGGTTTTAAATATGTCGACAAGCGCTTCAAAATTCTTGGCTGCGCTACCCTCACGAATAAGGCAATGCATACCTGCTTTCGCTTTATCCAGCGCCTCTTCTAACGTAAATGACTCATGGTCTGTTGAAATGCCCGCGCTGGCATACTTTGCGGCAAGGTCGCCTTTTAGTCCCGGTGCGTGTCCGTCTACCGGCTTACCTACCTTCTTCGCTGCCGCGATCTTCGCCATTACTTCCGGGTCGTGGTTCAGAACGCCGGGATAGTTCATCATTTCAGAGAGGTACCATATGTCATCCTGCTGCAGCAACTGTGCCACTGCTTTGGCATCCAGCACGGCACCTGCTGTTTCAAAAAAGGTAGCAGGTACACAGGAAGGCGCACCAAAGAATATTTTAAAGAGCGTTTGCTTGCTGTTGTCAATCATGTATTGCACTCCTTCCATACCACACACATTGGCTATCTCGTGTGGGTCAGAGATGGTGGCCACAGTGCCGTGCATTACCGCAAGCTGCGCAAATGCGGTAGGCACCAGCATGGAGCTTTCAATATGAACATGGGCATCCACAAAGCCCGGCAATATATATTGCTCTGGTGCGTCTGACAGTGGTGTCACAGAAGCGATTTTCCCGTCGAGAACTGCTACCTCCGCCGGGAATATCTTTCTTTTGAAAAGATCAACAAAATGACCTGAAATGGTGAAGGATGAAGCCATATTTAAGCATTTACGAAGAAGCAGAACACTTCTCCCGGGCCGTGCACACCTACTACAAGGGTCTTTTCAATATCCGCAGTACGGCTTGGTCCGGTATTGAGGTTAATCATTGACGGGAGATTGCTGCCGTATTTCTTTTTGAGTAGGTCAATGCCATCCTGGAGGTCGTTTACTACCTGACTGCTATAGGCAACAATGATGTGAACGGGATAGAAAACCGGTGCTGTTCTGCCAAGATGTTCGCCGCTGCTTACGAGGATAGAACCCGTTCTGCATACGAGCGCCTCACATTCAGTAATACATGCTTCTGCAGTTGCGTCTTTAGGGTCCGCAGCGTTAACGAAGTCCAGCTTGTTGTTATGAAATATTTCAAGCAATCGTGGCGAAGAACATAGCAAATCGTTCCAGCCACGGTTGTCGTAGAGTGCATTGATGTTTTCCAGCAAGTCATGCTCATTCTCGCAAAAAACAAACTTTCCTCCCAGTCTGATGAACTCATTAGCAAAGACTTCCTCCGGCGTAAGATCGCTTTTTTGAAATATCTGATCTACAGACTCGCGCTCTACCTCTGGAAAAGGCATTTCAAGCTTCGCTTTGCTTAACCCATTCCTGATCTTACTTAAAATCTTTTCTTTCGATTTGGAAGTCCTTAGCGTTTGCATACTGGCAAAAATAAAAAAGCGATGGGGTTAATCCATCGCTTTTCTAAATCTTATTCTCTTCAGTTAACTTAAGAAGGTATCGGTGCTTCTGGTATAGCCCCTGTAACGGGAGGTATGCCTTCATTGGGAGACATATCTTCATATGGCCTTTTACCGATCAGACGCTCTAAGTCGTCTTTGTAGAGCACTTCTTTTCTGAGTAGCTCCTGCGCAAGGGCCTTGAGCGGCTCTATATGCTGCCTCAACAAGTCCTTTGTCCGATCGTATTGCTCTGCTATCAGTGCGCGCACTTCTTCATCTATGATCTTGGCAGTCTCCTCGGAGTAAGGCTTGGTAGCTGAATATTCCTGGTTGCCGTCATAGTAAGAGATATTGCCCACCTTCTCGTTCATTCCGTAAATGCTTACCATACTGTAAGACATCTTGGTGATACGTTCGAGGTCGTTCTGCGCACCGGTAGATACTTTGCCGAAGATAATCTCTTCTGCGGCGCGTCCGCCAAATAAAGCTACCATCTGATCCTGCATTTGCTCCTGAGTATACAGATATTGCTCCTTAGGCAGGTATTGTGCATAGCCAAGGGCGGCAACACCACGTGGTACTATAGATACTTTAATAAGTGGATGGGCATGCTCGAGGAACCATCCGCAAACGGCGTGACCTGCTTCGTGGAACGCAATCACTTTCTTCTCTTCCGGAGAAATGATCTTATTCTTCTTTTCCAGTCCGCCGATAACACGGTCAATTGCATCGTTAAAGTCGCTCATGTCCACTTCTTCTTTGCCTTTACGTGCTGCTATCAGCGCTGCTTCGTTACAGATATTGGCAATATCTGCACCGGCAAATCCAGGAGTCTGAACAGCCAGCTTATTAATATTAAGGTCTTTCGATTTCTTGATAGGCTTCAGGTGCACTTCAAATATCTTCTCACGGCCTTTCACATCTGGTATATCAATAGATATCTGCCTGTCAAAACGACCCGGACGCAGCAAAGCTGTATCGAGAACGTCAGGACGGTTGGTGGCCGCTAACACGATAATACCGCTGTCTCCGCTAAATCCATCCATCTCTACCAGCAACTGATTCAACGTGTTTTCGCGCTCGTCGTTGCTCATTACTACATTCTTACCACGTGCACGACCAATTGCATCTATTTCATCAATAAATACGATACAAGGCGCCTTCTCCCGTGCCTGCTTAAACAGATCACGTACGCGACTTGCTCCGACACCAACAAACAGCTCCACGAAGTCTGAACCAGACATAGAGAAGAATGGCACCTGGGCTTCCCCTGCAACGGCTTTTGCCAAAAGGGTCTTACCGGTTCCCGGAGGGCCTACAAGCAACGCGCCTTTCGGTATCTTGCCTCCGAGGGCTGTGTATTTCTTTGGATTCTTCAGGAAGTCGACGATTTCCATTACCTCCACCTTGGCTTCATCAAGCCCCGCTACATCATTGAAGGTAATGTTAACACGGGTGCCTTTTTCAAAAAGCTGTGCTTTTGACTTACCAATGTTGAAAATACCACCGGCACCTCCGCCGGGAGCGCCTCCACCCATCTTGCGCATGATCAGGAACCACATAGCCACAAGTATAATGATTGGGAAAAGAAAAGAGTTGAGGATATCGCGCATCCAGTTGCCGCGAACATCATAATATATGTTTGGCTCTTTCACTTCTGCAGGCTTTGCCTTTAGGGCGTCCGCCATATCATCGCGAAACTGCTCATCAGAGCCAATCTTGAAAGTAAACGCAGGACCAGTGCTATTGCTGCTGCCAAAGCCCAAAGGACCCTTGGTGACAGGCTGCGGCTCTGCTGCATTATTTTTCACGAATACTTCAACTTCGTTGCCATTCACCACATTTACCTTATCCACCTTTCCTTTGTAGAGGTAGTCGTCCCTGAACTCCTGGAAGCTTTTAGCCGGCGTATTAGAGGTATAGTTGCTGCTGTAAAATTGCAAAACGATCAATGCCACGAAAATGATACCGTACACCCAATAAATATTGAAGCGCGGCCCTTTTCGCGGCGGTTTATTATCACTACCCGGCACTACGGGTCTTTGTTTATTATCTTCCATTGGTACTTGTCGCTGTTATTTTTTATTAGTCGGCAATATTAATCATTATGCTCCATTCGCCCAGCATCTTCCCAGAGGCTCTCAAGGTTATAAAAAGAACGTTGTTCCTTCTGGAAAATATGTACCACAATGTTTACATAATCTACTAAAGTCCACTGGTCGCCCTGCTCGGTATGAAATGGCTTTTCATCACAAATCTGATACACTTTGTCGGCAATATTATCGGCAATAGCTTTCACCTGAATGTGGGACTGAGCTTCACATAAAATAAAAAAATCCGCTACCGCCTCATCTATTTTTCGCAGATCAAGCGATACGACTTCGTTACCTTTTTTTTCGTGGATTGCTTCTATAATGGTTTTAAAAAGCTTGCTGTTGCGGGTGAGCCGGGTCTCCGATTTCTTTCGACCTTTTAGTGCAGTTACTATTTTCTCCAAATGCTAGAATTCTGTTTTAATTGAATAATATCTTTACACTCAAAATTACTGAATCTTTGGCTCAAAGCTTACAGACATTATTAGATGCGCCCATAATTGAGTTAGATACAATTGACAGCACCAATAACTATGCCATGCAGCTTATTGATGCCGATACGGCACAACCGGGGCTGACAGTGGTTGCCAAAGAGCAGACCCACGGAAAAGGCCAGCGCGGAAGACAATGGAAAGATGCGCCCGGCGAAAGTCTGCTGATGAGCATCGTTTGCACCCCTGACTGTCCATTGGACGAACAGTTTGTCTTCAACGCTGCTGTGGCCGTTTCGGTTGCAGAGGTATTGAGCCAGTTGTATGAGGGATGGGACGTGAGAATCAAGTGGCCTAACGACATTATTATCAATGACAAAAAGGCAGGAGGCATACTAATTGAAAACATTCTCCGCGGCAGCAAGTGGAGTTACAGCATTATCGGTTTTGGATTGAATGTCGCACAGGCAAAGTTTTCTGCTGAGCTTCCTTTCGCTACCTCTCTGAAGATCGTGTCGGGCAAAAGCTTTTCCATGCCTTCCCTCTTTGCAAAATTGCGCTCCAATATTCTGGGGCGCACCTGCTCCGGGTTATCTGTTACACAAATTATGAATGAATATAACAGCGTTCTGTATCGGAAAGACTGTCCCCAACGGTTTACCGATGGGGCTGATGAGTGGGTTGCCATAATCAAAAGCGCCGGAAGCAACGGAATGCTTCAGGTGCAGTTGGCAGATGGCAGCATCCTGCACTATAATCACGGCGTGGCACAGTGGAAATGGGAGTAGTCAGGAAGGAGAATTAAAGCCTTTCGCTTGCCAAGCCTGGAACCAGGTCCTGCATTCCTTTTACAAAGTTTTCCGCATTATCGGGACTTATAATAATTTTTTTTCTTTTACCCTTTAAAAGGATTAAAGTTCTGGTGAGGCTGGTTGCATTCAAAGAAATCCTTCCGAACTGTCTGGAATAAAAGATGCCGAAATACCCCCATAGACCGCCTGATCCAAACAAACGGATTGTAATACCCAACTGATCGTAGTTACAAACAATTACAGATTCTATGTCTTCGAATCGGATGCGCTTTGATCTCAAAGGCGTATTTATTTTTACCCCCTCGCTGTTTAGTTCATAATTATTCACATGCATTAGATAAGGCACTACTAATACAAGACCTGTTAAAAGGAACCACACCCAGTCGATACCAAGAGAAGAGTCGTGCTCACCGAAAAAATCATTAAATATAACCCCAGCGAATATAATATAAACAAGGGTTGTCACGCCTTTAGCAGTAGTAGAAAAAGAAGCTTTATAGAGCATTTCAAAATAATTTTAAACTATGCTTTCCCCCTTCGAAGTGAAAATCGAAACCGATGAGATTAGGAAAAAAGTCGTTAAAACTAAAAAATCTCTCATCAATAACGCTTCAAAGCCGGGCTTAATTTGCGATTTTCTTAAACTCTTTAAAGATTCTTTCCAACTCTTATGAGTTTCTGTCCAACTCTTATGAGTTTGTGTCAAACTCATAAGAGTTTTTGTAAGACTCATGAGAGATTTTCTCAAACTCTCTTTTGTTTGCTTCAAACTCTCACGAGTCTGACACGAACTCATATTAGTGCACGTAAAACTCTTATGAGTCTGACGCTTTCAAATATCAGTTTAAGGCAAACTCAATTGAGTTGGAAACAAACTCTTTTGAGTTCATGAAAACTTAATGCAAGATTTTTCAACTCTTGTGAGTTTGGAGCAAACTCACAAGAGATTGAGATAAACTCATAAGAGTTTAAGAGAAACTCATAAGAGATTGGGACAAACTCATAAGAGTTTAAGAAAAACAGATAAGAGATCGCCTCACACAAACATGAGTCCTAAAGAACTGAAACAAATATCGGGAGAATATATAGGACATTTGATTAAAATGAAGCCGATATGGAGAGCGTAAGCTCTTAGTTTAAAAGAAGGCCTAATTTGTCCGGGCAAAAATCAATCATGTTTCAATAATCTGCTTTAGGTTTCACAACCTTCAAATATTTCTTTGCCTGTTATTAGGTCAATCGGTACTCTACCGTTCAACGCTCAAATTTGCCCAGTTTTGCAGCATCTTCAACCCATCATCGGTACCTATAGATTCGGGATGGAACTGAATGCCGGTGCAAGGGTATTGCTCATGGGCAACGGCCATAATAACATTGTCATCGGAGGAGTGGGCAATGGCCTGCAATCCTGTATGCTCAACGTTCTCAATAGCCAAGGAGTGATAGCGCATGGCAGTAAAGGGCGATGAAATGCTTTGAAAGACAGGATGTCCATAATGCCACATAGTACTTGTTTTCCCATGCATGGGATAATCCATGCGAACCAAACTTGCACCAAAGAACATTCCCAGCGCCTGATGCCCCAGACAAATACCGAGTATCGGCGTTATACGATGAAAGCGCTCAATAACCTGCATGGAGATGCCTGCCTGCAATGGTGTTTCCGGACCGGGAGATATGATGATCCTTTTCGGATTCAGCGCTTCAAGTTCGGCTACGGTTATCTCATCATTGCGAAAAACGGTGCATTCATTGCCGGTTTGCAATAGATAATGATGGAGGATGTATGTGAACGAATCGTAATTGTCAATGAGCGCCCACATGATCCGGCAGGGTTGTGTTTACATGATCGAAAAAGTGTTGTAAGTCTTTAAATACATCTTTAGCAAACGGCAATAGCTTGCTAATGTGCTCAAAGACATACGGAGCAAGAGGCTCAATATAAGCGTAGGTTCTGGAATATGTTTTCGTTTCAGGCGAGATAAGGTGCATCTGGTTACCGAGCCACAGCACAGAGCTCCAGAAGACAACGGCAAGAAATGCATAAAGTAACCCGCCGATGACACCGTTAAGCCAGCCAAGCATTACCAGGCGCGTAGCAGACTGAATTGCCCTGGCGATCAGTCTGACGATAACGAGTACGAGGAAAAATAAGATAGCATAACTGATTAATTGCCCCCATCCACTTGTTACCCAGCCTTTTTGAAACAGCCAGTCAGCAAGGGTGCCAGATAGCTTCAGTGCGCAGATGATACCGAGTATAACGGCCAGCACAGAGAAAACGGCTACTATGATGCCCTTCATGTAGCCGCGAATAAAAAAGATAATAATAATTGTAAGACCGATGAAATCGAGTACCATGAGCTTGCTGCAACTTAGCAACTTTTTCCGCTTTTCTGCCCTTCGTTAACGTCTAAAGAGAAAAGTCAGCGTCTAAGTCTGCTATTTCGATAAAAGCTGCTTTACATTTTCTGATATTGCTCTGCCGTCTGCTTTGCCTGCAAGCTGCTTCGAGGCCACACCCATTACCTTGCCCATATCCGCAGGCGAGGACGCTCCTATTTCCGAAATAATGCTTTTCAATGCCTCGTGTAGTTCTTCCTGCGTCATTTGCTTTGGTAAAAAGCGCTCTATGATCTCAAGCTCTTCGCGCTCTTTATGAGCGAGGTCTTCGCGGTTTTGCTGCACAAAGATCTCGAGGGAATCGCGGCGCTGCTTGGCCATCTTCTGAAGCATTTTAGTTTCGTCCGCTTCATTCATCTCCGTACCGCTGCCAGAGGTCTTTTCAAGCAGTATTGCGGCTTTTATAGCTCTCAGGGTTCGCAAGCCGGCTTCGTCTTTAGCGCGCATTGCCGTCTTTATTTCATCCATTACTTTAGCTTCCAGCGACATACTTATTAATTTGTTGAGACTGCAAAAGTAAAATAGTAAAAGCTATTTGAAGAAAACAGCTTGTTTGCCTGCGCAAATCCGCTATTCATTAAGCAATCGCATCTGGATCTTTGCGACCACAGAGTTGGTAGGGTCAGCATTGAGCAATACCAGCTTTAGGCCCAGTGGTGAAAGCAGCCAGTCTGAATAGATAGTACCATCCCGAAAAAGATAAACAGTCTTGATATGCTCGTTCGCCGCGATATTGAGCGACTGGCACGCCTTTAACGCCCTGCCCACAGCAATGTAAATATCTGCAGGCATAGTCAGTCCGACTGCCTGCAAGTCGCTGGCATAGTAGCGAAGATTGTGATGAACGTATGCATCAATAAAATCATTAAGACTCCGGGGACGTTCTTTTGTATATATAGTGATGTTCATGCTTGCGGGATTTATTTTTCAAAACTTGTTTTTAGCTTTTCAAACTGTTGCTTCTGTTCGTCAGTGAGCTGTGTCGGAATACTAACATGAATGGTGAGCAGGAGATCACCAAACTTTCCTGATTCTCCATAGACGGGCATACCCTTTCCTTTCAGTCTTAATGCCGTTCCGCTTTGAGTGCCAGGAGGGATCGTCACATTGAGTTTTCCACTCAGCGTTTCCACTGCCTTTTTACCACCAAGAACAGCAGTAAACAGATCTACAGTCTCCTTTGCAAGCAGGTTGTCTCCTTCCCTTTTGTATCGCTGATCTTCCGCCACATGAACAGTGATGTAAAGATCACCGCTCGAACCGCCATTCGCCCCTGCAGCACCTTTCCCGGGCAGGCGAAGTACTTTTCCATCCGCGATGCCTGGCTTTAACTTTAACCGAAGCTGCTGACTTTCCAGTTGCAGCAGACGTGTAGTGCCATGATACGCTTCCACGAGGGAAATGGATGCCTCCGTCTGGTAGTCCTGCCCTTTGTAAACGCCCTGTCTGTTAAACCGACTGAACGGGTCCTGGCCGCCAGAGCCACCTGCGCCTCCAAAAAAAGTATTGAAGAAATCGGAAAAACCGCCTTCGCCAAACGCCTCTTCAGCGTTCCCCTGGTAATAGTACTGCTGCTGTCCACCACTACCATACCCCTGGTTGCCATGGCCGCCCTGCTGCGTTTGTTCATACTGCCGCCAGTTAGCACCCAGCTGATCGTACTTTTTACGCTTTTCGGCCTCGCCCAGCACTTCGTAAGCTTCATTGATTTCCTTAAACTTTTCCTCAGCTTGCTTATTTCCGGGATTTTTGTCGGGGTGGTATTTTACGGCGAGTTTGCGATAGGTCTTCTTAATTTCATCCTGCGTTGCCTTCTTGTCTACGCCTAGAACCTGGTAATAGTCTTTATAATCCATAACCGATTTATTTCACAAAAAAACCATACTAGTATTTCCAGGGCGGCAGCAGGCAAGGGAAGTGGATAGATGTTTCAATAGGAATTGACAGTCGGCAAATTGGAAATCTCAGCTACTGATCCTTCCGAAATCCCAAATCCTAAATCGGAAATGATCAGCTGCACATATCAATAAAAGGAAGTATAGTGACTGGCAGGGAACGGTAACTTTCCTCATGTTTTTTAATGAACTGGTACGCCTCTTCTACAGAGTGAAATTCAGGAACGGTAGGCATATCCGCATGATCCGGCTGAAGGACGGTCAGCAACTTCCCGTTTTGCAGATCTGGCTGCGTCAGAAAAAAGATTCGATACTTCATTGCAATGGTTTGAGCACCAAATTAGTCAACGTTTGGAACAAAATATAATCGTTTCAGGTAACCATTCACTGACGTCTTTGAGAAGCAAAATGTTTTTCGATACATACATAACCAAGTGAATAGCTGTTCCTCATACGGCAAAATCTGATTACCGAGCTCTGACGTAGAGAGGCTGGCACAAAAGTTTTAATAATAACCCGATGACTTTTACTCAAAGACGCGGGCGCAGCCGCTGATGTTGGGGGTTACTTGGCCGTTCCCCGGAAATCAAAAGCTGCTCACCTGCGTTTTTTTTCTTTTGTAGCGAAAAAGCTATGCCCTCAGCCTGTTTTAGGGCAAATAAATGAAGAGAACCCGAAGAGTCTTAAACTCTTCACAATTCATAACGGGTATAATGGGGTTTTATTATTCCTGCGAGAACCGACGGAACACACCTATTCACTGAGCCATGATTGGGCGCACACCACCAAATAGTAACCTTTCGGCAACCAACATGAATGACTACTATTTCTGCTATGAACAGTTTCTATTCATCCAGCTTCAGCACCGCAAGAAATGCTTCCTGTGGAATTTCTACATTTCCGATCTGACGCATGCGCTTCTTTCCTTCTTTCTGCTTTTCGAGGAGCTTTCTCTTACGACTGATATCACCGCCATAGCACTTTGCTGTTACGTCTTTTCGCATCGCAGAAATGGTCTCCCTTGCGACGATTTTGGCGCCTATAGCTGCCTGAATGGCAATGAGGAATTGCTGTCTTGGCAAGAGGTCTTTTAGTTTCGCGCAAAGCTTTCTTCCAAAATCCTGCGCGCGACTGCGGTGTATCAATGCACTCAACGCATCCACCTTATCGCCATTTAGTAAAATATCCATCTTCGCGATATCGCTTTCACGATAGTCGAGCGGATGATAATCGAAGGACGCATAACCGCGAGTGCAGCTTTTTAGTTTGTCGTAGAAGTCGAAAACGATCTCTGCCAGTGGCATTTCGAATACTAGTTCTACCCGTGTAGGGGTGAGGTAATGCTGATTGATGAGAAGTCCGCGTTTACCAAGGCAAAGACTCATGATATTACCTATGTAATCCGGCAAGGTGATGATCTGTGCACGGATAAACGGTTCCTCAATCCTTTCCAGCTTGCTGGGATCGGGCATTTCACTAGGATTGTTTACCGTAATGGCCTTCTCTTTGTCGCTCGTCAGATATGCTTTGAAACCCACGTTCGGAACCGTGGTGATCACTGTCTGATTAAACTCTCTTTCCAGCCGCTCCTGAATGATCTCCATGTGGAGCATGCCAAGAAAGCCGCAACGAAAGCCAAAGCCAAGTGCCTGCGAAGTCTCTGGTTCAAAAGTGAGCGAAGCATCGTTGAGCTGCAGCTTTTCCATGCATTCCCTCAATTCTTCAAAATCCTCCGTAACAACAGGGAAAATGCCGGCAAAAACCATTGGTTTCACTTCTTCAAAACCATGGATCGGGTCAGGACTTGGATTATTTACGAGCGTAATAGTATCACCGACCTTTACTTCCTTCGCATCTTTAATGCCTGTAATGATATAGCCTACGTCTCCTGTTCTCACCTCCTTTTTCGGAATGAGTCCCATTTTCAGGCTACCAACTTCATCTGCTGTATAATAGTTGTCTGTGTGAAAGAACTTTACGCGATCGTTCTTGTGCAGCACTCCGTTGAACACCCGATAGTAGGCTATAATACCACGAAAAGAGTTAAAGACTGAGTCGAAGATCAGCGCCTGAAGCGGCGCCTCCGGATCTCCTTTCGGTGCCGGGATTCGCTCTACTATACCGGCCATTATATCTTCAATGCCAATGCCTGATTTCCCCGAAGCCAGAATGATATCTTCCGGCTTGCAGCCGATCAGATCTACGATCTGATCCGTCACTTCAGGAATCATAGCGCCTTCCATATCAATCTTATTGATAACGGGAATGATTTCGAGATCATTATCCAGGGCGAGGTAAAGATTAGAGATGGTTTGTGCCTGTATGCCCTGAGACGCATCCACGAGTAGCAAAGCACCTTCGCAGGCAGCCAGCGCACGGGATACTTCATAGGAAAAGTCAACGTGACCCGGAGTATCGATAAGGTTCAGGGTATATTTGTCTCCTTTGTATTCATAATCCATCTGAATCGCATGACTCTTAATGGTAATACCCTTTTCACGTTCCAGATCCATATCATCGAGCACCTGCGCCTGCATGTCCCGATCGGAAATCGTTTTCGTAAATTCAAGAAGTCTGTCTGCGAGCGTACTTTTACCGTGATCTATATGGGCTATGATACAAAAGTTCCTAGTATTCTTCATATTCTTAAAAGACCGGCAAAGGTAAAGAATAGTTATCAGTTGCAGCTTTCTGTTTATGAGTCAGGAATGTCACTACCCTTCATAGTCATTTATTCTCAATCCCTGGTTCCTCACAGGTCACCAACTTTAATATCCCCTCTCATAAAGTTTTGCCCTTGCAAAAAGGGTATTTGATACGAAGCACTCCCTCCTTCAACTTTAATTTCCATTTTCAAAATACTGCATCCTATGGCCGACACGCCTACCCATGCTGATTTTAAAAAAGCCGTACCTTGCAGCAAAGCCTTAAAAGCTTATTTATAAAGAATTTCCATGCATCTGGCAGGTAAAAAAATCATCCTTGCTGTTACCGGTAGTATTGCTGCCTACAAGACACCTGAATTGGTGCGGCTGCTGATAAAGGCAGGTGCAGATGTGAAGGTCATCATTACTACTTCGGGCGCACAGTTTGTAAGCCCGCTTTCGCTTGCTACTGTTTCAAAGCATCCGGTTTATACCAAAGTAAATGATGGCGCAGAGTGGAACAACCACGTTGCGCTGGGGCGCTGGGCAGATGTGATGCTTGTGGCGCCATGCAGTGCCAATACGATGGCAAAGCTGGCGAACGGCCTTTGCGATAATCTTGTTTGTGCCGTTTACCTTTCTGCAGCCTGTCCCGTGTTCATTGCCCCGGCTATGGATGAAGATATGTGGCTGCATCAAACTACCCGGGGAAATATTCAAAAGCTTCGGTCTTATGGCAATACCATTATATCTGTTGGACGTGGAGAGCTTGCAAGTGGATTGATAGGTGAAGGCAGGATGGCTGAACCGGAAGATATTGTCTCTTTTCTGGATGATTTCTTTATAAAAGAAACAAGGCAGCCTCTGAAAGGCACTAAAGCTTTGGTAACTGCCGGACCGACCTATGAAAGGCTCGACCCTGTACGCTTCATAGGCAACTTCTCCAGCGGCAAAATGGGAATCGCTCTTGCGGAA
>DATJDP010000152.1:0-3469 GCA_035497355.1 Flavipsychrobacter sp. | reverse complement strand
GAAATTTGGCGAGTTATTTCCATTGCCGGGCACAATTACGTACTGCATGTCGCGTATGATTTTCCCCACGGGTACGCCATTCTTCACTTCATTCACTTCAAATGATTGTACATAGTTTCCCACTGTATCAGGAGTCCAGGTTATTTCACCAGTTATAGGGTTGATGGTAAAAGGACCGAGAGGATCGGCAGCAGGTGGATTAAAACCAGCAACGTTTGTGAAAACAAGGCTACCACTAGTGCCGCTGGTGCTAATAGGTGTGTTGAGATTCCAGTTCAGAGAATCAAGATCCGGATCATACGGCAGTGGATTATAATAAGCAGGCTGATTGATAGGAAAATGTGCTACTGGCATGGCCAGAAAGCCCGGAGTACTGTTGTTTGCCACATCTACATAAAGATCGGTATATAGGCTCATGCTTTCATTGAGCGGCTGAGCCATGTTCAGTATTGCTCCGTTGCGGCAGCAGGTTTCATTTACTATACGATAAGAGCCGGGTGCAAGAGAAATGGTATCAGTATACACGCCAACCTCGACGCCATAAGGGAAATTGGGCAGCAAAAGTGTACTAAGTGCAGTATTGAGGGGCACGGTGCGGGATGTAACGAGACTCCATACGCCGCCGTTACCCTGATACACATCGAGGGTCACGGTAAGATCCATAGGGATACCCATCGTATCTCGGTAATGGGTCATGGTGATTGTGTAATTATTATTTGCAGTGTCAAATTGGGCAACTATCTCACCGCCCATGAGGTGCGTAGCCTGTGCCGACAAGCCAGCTGCTACAGTCAGAAGGAGTAATAAAAGACGTCTCATAAAAGCACTTTTTTGTTTTGGAATGAAATAACTGTTTGTGGAAAGACATATGAATAGTAAATATAGTTGGAAAAATTAGATTTTTTTTCATTTCAAGAAAAAGAAAGATGAAAGTGGCCATGACTTGATTCAGAAATGTGCGGTGGGTAATGTTACCTGCCGGTACATCCAGTCAGAACGGACTTTATAACCAGCATATTGCTACATTCAGGTAGCTTTTGCATGTGCAAAAGGGGGTTTTTGACATGCAAAACTCATTTTGTCACATGCAAAAGCCATTTTGTTACATGCAAAACTCATTTTGTTACATGCAAAAGCCATTTTATTACATGCAAAAATCATTTTGTTACATACTAAAATCGCTTTGTCTCATGCAAAAACCGCTTTGTCTTATGCAAAACTCATTTTTGTACATGCAAAAACTGCTTTGTGACATGCAAAACTCATTTTGTCTTATGCAGAAACTGTTTTTGCAAATGCAAAAGTCATTTGGTCTTAGGCAAAAATTGTTTTTGAACATCCCCAAAAGCGGCGAAGACATTCAAATTAAAAGAATGGCCTTTACAATATCTGAAAGACTTTAAACAAAAACAGAGAGGCTATATCGGAATCCGACATAGCCTCTCTGTTTTTAGCTTTCTTGATTTAGCTTATTTAGTCAGCAGCTCTCCGGATAAATCCTAATATCAAAGAAATTACTGCTAATACGAGCAGGATATGAATTAATCCACCCGCGTTCCATACAAATGCGCCTAATAACCACCCGATTATCAGTATTACCGCAATCAAATACAATATTGATCTCATAGCTCAAGGTTTTGTTCTCTAAAGATGGATAAAAGACTGTGCCACTCATCCGAAAACCGACCTGTAGTAAATGCAAAAAATAAGTTAACGTGCAGATCTACCACTCCCCTTCTCTGTCGTCAAGCTTGATGCGAATCAGACTGCTTGTGTTGATCCCAATGCGAATTCCGGAGAATGTCTGGTGCAGATTGTTCCAGCTTTGTACGAAGTCCAATCTGAAAATGCGCAGTTTATCATAGCCGAGATTATCGATACCAACAAACGCCTCCATGTAGTACAGATCCTTATTGACATAGTAGGCATTCCCTCCCGTCACCGCATACCATCGCAATTGCCTGAAAAGCGGAATCTTATTAGTAAGGAAGCCTTTCAAATACCATTCGAGATGCCCTTCGCCAAAAAGAGAAGCATGATTGCTGTAAGTGTAATAAGGGGCTAATTGGAAACTTTCGAGGTAAGGAGCAGCAAGAGTCAGTTGATTGCCGTTAAGATGATTGAAGTCGGGAATGCTGACGTATTTTGTATTCAGAAATCCACCTGTAGCAAGATGATATGACAAGCTTCCGAGCAACTTCAGCCCTATGTCATCCCGCATGTCCACCCGCCACTTATCAAAATCAACTTTACTCTCAAATATGTTTGGTATACCCTTTTCGTAAGTGAGTGTAAAAACGGGATAGTTGCTCTTATGCGCCATCATAAAATCCGGATAGCGTGTATATGTAAATCCCGGTTGATAGGATACCCAAAGCTTTGCCAGTGCAGCGTTATGCGTCTCCCATTTGTAAGCCTTGAATTCGGAAGGCATATTTTCAGTAAAGCCGCCAATGTCTGACTTTGCAAAACTGAAATCACTCACATTGTACAAAGGAATTCGCTTTTGAAACTCAATATCCCCTCCCCATTTAAAGCCTGTTCCATAATCCTTTAGAAACCCGATCTTTCCCTCCCACCGTTCGTAGAGCTTTAGATAGTTTTTCCGGTAAAACAAGGTTGAAATAGAATTGTATAACCCTGAGAGCGGATTGTGAGGATTAAACTGGAATACATACTTCCCCGCCTCTATGCCTACAGACCAGTAATTTCCCAACCAACCCCTCTTACCATGAGTATAATTGACCTTTCCTATAGAATTGAAATGTCTGTTTCCAAAACCATATCTCAGCGCCAGCGCTCCATTCAGCCGGTTGAAAGTGTCTATTCCGTAACCAAGGGAAAACTTTGGAGCTACGTTGACTCCTTCAATAGTATTGTAGTTGACCAGGCCCGTAAGCAGCGCGTTAGTGTGCAGCCCAAAATGGCTTCCTTTACCAGTATATTCATAGCCGTTGACAATAAGGTCCATCGCGTGAGGCCTGTTCTCCTCCCTTCTAATGCTATCCTTGTAAGCAGGAGATTCGAAGACAATCCTCAGGCTATCCTTTTTTATATAGTCCTTCTGCTCATCTTCCAGCAGAGGAACAGGGCGTACATCCGTCCAGTAGGAAGTGTCTTTCTTATTTGCTTTTTTATCGTACTCACTAACCACTTTCTTATCAAATACCGTATCCGGTACCGGCTCATTAACCTTCTGATTGTCGTAAACTGTTACGAAGTCACCCGTCAGATCAAATCCGAAGATCTTTATGGCGGGGAATAATACCTGTTGTTTAATAACCCATGTATCCTTTTTCAAGGGCAGGTACACCTGCGCTATCTGCATGGTATCTACCAGTTCTGCATTAGATTTCTTCGTTACCATAAGATCGAGGCTGTGAAGAGACCAGTCTTCGTCCACGATATAGATGTCGCCAGTAAATAGTGGCTCATAAAGCCGCTTAGGGGCAACCCGGATCTTATAGAT
>DATJDP010000151.1:0-16496 GCA_035497355.1 Flavipsychrobacter sp. | reverse complement strand
GCTGACAAAACCGATAATGATACTGGTAGGAACATCTGAGTTGTTGACATACGATATCGGCGCATAGATCGGTACATATCCGGCGGTGGAAGTGATATCGCTGAAGCCGGTACCAATTAACGAATCCATATTGCCGGTGCTTGCGTTGTTCATTATAGCCTGTACAAACATCAAGGCGGTATCATTGCCGTTCGGCACATACTTTACTGCAGCCTTTACACCACCCATACGTTGGGTCACAGCTGTACCGCCGGTAAGTGACAATGCACTCAAAGGATCGTTGGGATCCAGACTGTTTAAGTCGAAGTTGATATTGGCATTGGTCAGCAAGCCGGGAACAACTCCTGCCTGTCCACCGATATTTTTGGTAACCAGCTTTGCAGCGAAAGAGCCGTTATTATGGTCCGTGCTTTTAAACAACTGTTGCTGAGGGCTTGCGCCTAAAAATATCCCAAATACATACACGAGGGAGTCTGACCCATACCAGCCGTTTGGCGCTTCAAGGTTACCAGAGCCGGAGCTGTACGAATGCCATTGTTCTAATCCGGCGTTGGCTACCTGTGCATTTACCGTATTAAGAACGGCCAGTGAGCAGCCGAGAAGTATCAGTTTTTTCATGAAATAGTTTTTTGTCTTGTAACAAAAGTAGAAGCTTGACTGAATAAACAGCAATTTTTTCACTGCCTAATGAAAATTTGGCTGCCATTGCAGCAAAAGGAACTGCTTTTTCCGACAGTTACTGTAAAAATGACCGACCTTTGCCCCCCGGCACAAAATCTGATGACTGGGTATACACAATCATTCAAACAAAAAACAGTAATAATTATGGCAAACAATGTGAACATTACTCCGCTCCACGACAGGGTAATCGTTAAGCCTGCTGCTGCAGAAGAAAAAACTGCCAGTGGTATCATCATCCCTGACACGGCAAAAGAAAAACCACAACGCGGCACTGTAATCGCTGCAGGACCTGGTAAAAAAGACGAGCCCGTAACTGTAAAGACAGGTGATACCGTTCTCTATGGTAAATATGCCGGTACAGAGATCAACCTCGAAGGTCAGGAATACCTGATCATGCGCGAGAGCGATATTCTGGCAATCGTTTAATCAATTCTCAATAGCTCAGTTGCGCAATTTCTCAATGGCTGCGCACGAGGGCTAATAAAATTTTGAGCCATTGAGTCATTTTTAAATTGAGAATTAAAAAGTTATGGCAAAGCAACTCTTCTTTAATACAGAAGCACGCAATAAAATGAAGAAAGGTGTAGACGTTCTCGCTGACGCGGTGAAGGTAACCTTGGGTCCTAAAGGACGTAATGTAGTAATCGAAAAGAAATTCGGCGCTCCATCAGTAACAAAAGATGGCGTTTCCGTAGCGAAAGAAATAGAGCTTGAAGATGCAATCGAGAACCTCGGTGCTCAAATGGTGAAGGAAGTAGCATCCAAAACTGCAGACATCGCTGGTGATGGTACTACTACAGCTACTGTATTGGCTCAGTCTATCATCAACGAAGGTCTGAAAAACGTAGCTGCCGGTGCTAACCCGATGGATCTGAAGCGCGGTATTGACAAAGCTGTCAGCACCGTTGTAGAAAACCTGAAAACACAATCTCAGAAAGTTGGAAACGACAATAGCAAGATTGAGCAGGTAGCTACTATTTCTGCAAACAATGACAGCACTATTGGTAAGCTGATCGCAGAGGCAATGGCAAAGGTTGGTAATGAAGGCGTTATCACTGTAGAAGAAGCAAAAGGTACTGATACTACTGTAGAAGTGGTAGAAGGTATGCAGTTTGACCGTGGTTATCTGTCTCCATACTTCGTAACCAATACGGAGAAAATGCAGACTGAGCTTCAGAATCCTTACATTCTGATCTACGACAAGAAGATCAGCACACTGAAAGATATTCTTCCTATTCTGGAAAGCACAGTGCAAACTGGCCGTCCGCTATTGATCATTGCTGAAGATGTAGATGGTGAAGCACTGGCTACACTGGTAGTGAATAAACTGCGCGGCTCTTTGAAGATCGCTGCTGTGAAAGCTCCTGGCTTTGGCGACCGTCGTAAGGAAATGCTGCAGGATATCGCTGTATTGACTGGCGGTACCGTTATCAGCGAAGAGCAAGGATACAAGCTGGAAAACGCGTCTATGGAATATCTTGGTCAGGCTGAAAGCATCACTATTGACAAAGACAACACTACAGTAATAGGTGGCAAAGGTGCCAAAGAAGGCATCACTGGTCGCGTAAATCAGATCAAATCTCAGATTGAGTCTACTACTTCAGACTACGATCGCGAAAAACTGCAGGAGCGTCTTGCTAAGCTGAGCGGCGGTGTAGCTGTACTGTACGTAGGTGCTGCTTCTGAAGTAGAAATGAAAGAAAAGAAAGACCGCGTAGACGACGCACTTCATGCCACACGCGCAGCGGTAGAAGAAGGTATCGTAGCTGGTGGTGGCGTAGCGTATATCCGCGCTATCGACAGCATCGCTGACCTGAAAGGTGACAATGCTGACGAAAATACTGGTATCCAGATCGTTCGCCGTTCACTGGAAGCTCCCCTTCGCACTATCGTTGAAAACGCAGGTATCGAAGGCTCTATCGTGGTACAAAAAGTACGCGAAGGAAAGGCTGATTTCGGCTTCAATGCTCGTACAGAGCAATATGAAAACCTACTGGCTGCTGGCGTAATTGACCCGGCTAAAGTAAGCCGTGTAGCGCTTGAAAATGCAGCATCTATCGCTTCTATGCTCCTCACTACGGAGTGTGTAGTAGCAGATAAGCCAGAACCAAAATCTTCTGCAGCTCCGGCAATGCCAGGCGGTGGAATGGGAATGGATTATTAATACCTAATAGTAACTAAGATTCAACGGGCTGGCAGTTTGTCAGCCCGTTTTTTTATTGCAAAAATGTTATTCTGCCCTATTAGTTTCAATAAGATAAGAGAATTTTCTATTTTTATCTTTTCGTAGAAACCAACTTTCGTAGGAGAATTTTACGTCTACTATTGACAAAATCATCATCGATACAGTATGTTACCTACCATAAACAAACGGCTGCTAGTTATCTTATTACTAACCGTCTTCCATTCCACGCTTGAGGCGCAGGTTACTGTAACAGACTCTGTTAGTGCCGACGAACTAGTGCAACATCTTGTCGGTACTGGGATTTCTTATGCTAATCCTGTACTTAAATGCGACTCAACACAAAGTGGAACTTTCCATGTAATAAACAGCAATCTTGGTATTGGTGACGGAATTATTTTGACAACCGGAAGAGCTGAAACCGATCCCGCTACGGGAACTGCCGGTGCAAACGGAGATCAAAATGCATACTTCGCCTCTGCCGGCATAGGTAGTGGTGTATTTAACGACCCAATTAATGTACGCATAGGCGATACGCAATTGGAAGCTTTGGCTAACAAGCCAACTCTTGATGCGTGCATTTTAGAGTTCGACTTTGTTCCGGACGGAGATAGCCTTCTATTTAATTACGTTTTCGGCTCGGAAGAATATGATACTTACTCATGTTCAAATTACAACGATGTTTTTGGATTCTTTCTGTCCGGACCGGGCATTACAGGCTCTCCGGATATCGCGCTGATTCCTGGAACAAGCATACCTGTAGCTATCAATAGCACAACTAATCCTGCGGTTACCCAGCCTGGCACTCTCACCGATTGCCAGTCAATGGGGCCGGGTTCTCCTTTTGCACAGTATTATGTAGACAACAGCAATGGTACTTCTATTACATATTACGGCTTTACCACGATACTTACAGCCCGTGCTGCAGTAGTACCTTGTACCACTTACCATATTAAACTAGCAATTGCCGACTGCCAGGATGGAGGACTAGATTCTGGCGTATTCCTCGAAGCTAATAGCTTCCGTTCTACTAATATAAAACTTGACCTCAGCTCCTCTCTTGGAAGTGATTACGATTACCTTGTTGAAGGTTGCAGCGATGCTACATTAACCGTCAAACGAAGCACCCCATTTCCAATCCCTCAGACGGTATATCTGGGCTATTCAGGCAATGCAGGCCGAAATATAGACTACTCGCCGGTACCGGACAGCGTCACGATCCCGGCAAACGACACTGTCGTCAGTTTTACATTCTCCCCTTTAAGCGACAATATCTCGGAAGGTTTTGAAACACTTCAGATCAACGTTCTTAACCCTTGTACAGGGAACGTAATTGACAGCGTAACTTTTAAGATCTATGACTATCTGCCTTATAACCTCGCCGTAACTGATACCGCTATCTGCCAGGGAAAATCAGTAAGACTGGAAGTAAACGGTGACACTAACTTTACGTGGTCGTGGAGAAGTGTTCCAGACGGTCCAATAGAGAACCCTTCAGCCATGTCAACTACGGGAAGCCCTGACACCACAACGGTGTATTATGTAAGCGGCTCGTACCTGGCTTGTGTTACTGATACCGCAGACATCGTGGCGACGGTGGAACCTATACCAATAATAGATATATATCCGAATGACACCTCTTTCTGTTTACATGAGCCTTATCAAATTCACGTAAACGTCGGGCCTTCGTATTTTAATAACTATACCTATTTATGGACACCTGCAATAGCACTGGATGACCCAACTGTCAAGGAACCGAGCTTTTACATCAATGGGTTTAACACCTATCATTATATGCTTACTGTTCAAACGCCACTGGGATGTACTAACTATGATACCCTATCTATCACAACCAGACCTATGCCGGAAATCACCGTATCGTCCGATTTCATGGCAAAATATGGAGACGTCGTTCCTTTGCATGCAGAAGGCGCCACTTTCTATACCTGGACTCCTACCCGACTCCTTGATTTTCCGGATGAGCCAGACCCTCACGCAACAGCGATAGACACGGCTACCTTCCAGGTGATTGGTACGGACCAATATGGCTGTCGTGACACTGCTTACGTGAAAATGAACGTAGACTATACCATGTCGGAATCTATACCATCTGCATTCTCCCCCAATAATGACGGTCGCAATGATGTGTTCCACATATCAAACCTTAAATATCAAAGAGTGATCGAGTTCCGTGTATTCAACCGCTGGGGACAAGAAGTGTTTACTACTACTGATGGAGCGAAAGGCTGGGACGGAACCTTTAAAGGAGCACCGCAGGAAGTGGGCGTTTATCACTACCTGATACGTATTACAACTCCTGAAGGCAAAATGAGAACTTATAAAGGAGATGTGACGCTAATCCGATAAATGAAAAGAACTACAAAATCGAAAACCGGGCTTGTCCCGGTTTTTTTGTTATATGGCAGTACCAATATAGAGATGACGCAACTTTTAATGTTTTTTGTGATTATTTCTATTGGATTTTCTTCCTCAATTCCTATATTTATAATCCTTCGAAAAAAATTTGATTATCCACTAAAACACTAAAGACCAAAAATGAAAAGTGTCGTAAAGATTGTAAAGTCCCTTCAAGCTGACAGTAGCACCATTAGCGCTATGTTTTTTGGCTATTTCGTACTCCTGGCAGTAACAGCCGCAGTGATTTTTAGCTCCGTAAATACTGACTATAGTTCAATGGCTACTTCTAAGGTAAAAACAGAGCAAACACTCAAGTAGTTTTTCAACAGTTTGCATAAAAAGACACCGGCGCTATTTGCACCGGTGTTTTTCTTTATAGTGCTGTAAGCACCTTCCTTATTCGTTCTTTCATTTCGTCCATTCCTATCAGTTCCGCAATATCAAACACGCCAGGACCAAACTTGCCGCCCACCAGCATTATTCTCAGCGGCAATAAAACATCTCCTTTCTTTAGTCCCTTTTGTGCCAGGTGTTCGTTAAAATGAGCTTCTATCTGATCATGCTTCCACTCGCCAATAGCATCGGTCGCATCGAGCCAGTTTTCAAAAAAGGCCGTTTTCTCAGGGCTCCATTTCCCCGCAATAGCTGATAAATCCACGTGCTCCGGCGCAACAAAGAAGAAATTGCCCTGCTCCCAAAAGTCGGTAAGTAAATGGCAACGTTCTTTGATCAACGCGACCACCTTTATCAGAAGATCGGCATTCGGATTAACATCATGACTAGTAATGAAAGGACGGACAAGTGCTGCCAATTCCGCATCCGATTTTTGCTGAATATATTGGTGATTGAACCATTTCGCCTTCTCATAGTCGAACTTGGCGCCACCTTTGTGTACCCTGTCTATCGAAAATTTATGAATCAGTTCCTCCATGGTGAATACCTCCTGCTCCGTCCCGTCGTTCCATCCAAGCACAGCAAGAATATTGACAAAAGCCTCAGGCAGGAAGCCCCGCTCTTTGAATCCGGTTGTCGTTTCCCCTGTTTTGGGATCTTTCCAATCCATTGCGAACACCGGAAAGCCCAGGCGTTCTCCGTCTCTTTTACTGAGCTTGCCATGTCCGTCCGGCTTTAGAATTAATGGTAGATGTGCCCAACGCGGCATCTCTGCTTCCCATCCAAGATATTTCCAAAGCAATATATGAACCGGTGCGCTTGGCAACCATTCCTCACCGCGAAAGGCATGGGTAACTTTCATCAGATAATCATCTACTACAACAGCGAGATGGTAAGTGGGCATTCCGTCGGCTTTTAGCAGCACCTTATCATCTACAAGACTGGTATCAAAAGACACCTCCCCGCGGATCATGTCATCCAGTTTTACCACTGTATTTTGCGGCATTCTTAACCGGATAACGTGTGGCGTTCCTTTCCCCAGGAGTTCCTGCACTTCCTCCTGTGACAAAGAAAGGGAATTGCGCATGCTCATCCTGGTGAAATGGTCGTATTGAGGAGAAGGATTGGAATCGGTCTTAAATCGGCTCCGCATACCTTCTAATTCCTCCGGCGTATCAAAAGCATAATAGGCGCAGCCTTCGTCTACGAGTTGCTGTGCATACTGGTAGTAATAATGTTTCCGCTCGCTCTGGCGGTAAGGAGCATAAGGCCCGCCTTTTGCCGGACTTTCATCAGGCTCCAGCCCGCACCAGTCCAGACATTTCATAATATACTCTTCAGCGCCCTCTACAAATCTTTTCTGATCGGTATCTTCTATTCGTAAAATAAAGTCGCCGCCATGGTGTTTGGCAAACAGATAGTTATATAAAACTGTGCGAACACCGCCCAGGTGCAGCCCTCCGGTAGGGCTTGGCGCAAAACGAACTCGTACTCTGTCCATAAGCGGCAAATTTACTCTGGAATGTTGGTAAGAAAAAAGCATACTGCTGCCAAGTTGGCTCTTTCATATATTAACCAACATAGAAAAGGCGGCTCAACTCTATATTAGATTCTCTGCACTTCATGAGTTTTGGCAATGAGGGACACGTTATCGCCTGTATTTGAGTATGGATGCGTAATGCGTCGGCTCTGAATGTCATTTCAATTGACCGTACATATAGAGGGGAAGGATGCCAATTGTCGGTAACATACAAATTGGATTCGCTGCGGCGGGAAGGGTCATGGTATTCCAATATTTCCTTATCGGACACGGCAGTTCAGTGGTTTAAAAATAGAAAAGCTGTCCCGAATTGAGACAGCTTCCATTTTCTATGAACAATTATGCTTACTTACCGCCAAAAAGCCAACCCACAGAAATAGAGATATTGCTGTTTTTCCAGCTGTTGTCGCTATCACCGCCAGGCAGAATGTTTGCGAGGCCGAGTCCGTATTGTGCTTTTGCAAACAATCCCATAGGAAGCTTATAACCTAAGCCCAGGTTTACACCAAAATCAAGCGCTTTAAAATCATCTTCCATTTCGTCATTTCCGATTTTAAAAGTTTCATCGTCCATTCCATCAATTTTAGCTTTGCCACCAAGGCAGTAGCCTAGGTAAGGACCTGCCTGAATGAAGAAACGACCGCCATCGGGCTGTCCAAACCAGTAAGCTACATTAATAGGAACTTCAATGTAATTCAGCGAAGCTGTAGCGTCAACATCGTCGATTTTGGCTCCTTTTCCTGAATAAAGAACGCCTGGCATGATGGAGAAGTGGTCGCCGATAGCAATGTTTGCAATTGCTCCAACATGAAATCCGATTTTCATCTTAGTATCTATCTTGTCGCCAAATACTTTAGTACTTGCATTAGAAAGGTTTAGACCAAGCATCGGTCCAAAACTTGTTTGTGCCTTTGCGCCTAATGCAAGGCAAACAATTGAGCAGAGAGTAACTACCTTTTTCATACGTAAAACGTTTAGGTTTTTTAAAATTTCACGCAAATTACGCGTAAAATTCAAATAACCAGCTATTTTACACTATTATTTAGAAGTTAATGTATTGAATGTCTTCCTGTGCCTTTTTAAAGTCTTCATGCTTACCAATGTCCAGCCAGTATCCGAGAATGGGGTATGAAATAAGTTTTTTGCCAGACTTTATCAGTGATTCCATAAGGTCGGTGACGTTATAAAACTGGTCGTCTGGCACCATGGTCAGCAATTCCTTTTTCGCAATATAAATTCCCGCATTCGAGTAATAAGTATAGCGCGGTTTTTCTTTAAGAGCATTCACATTGTTGGCACTGTCTACCTCCACTACACCGTATGGCACCTCCACCTGATAGCTCGTAGTGGCCATTGCCATATCTGCACCCGAACGAATGAAGGCTTGAAAGAAGTGAGAAAAGTCAATATTGGTGAGTATATCAGAGTTCATTACCAAAAAATAGTCATGCTGCAGGGTTTCCGCAAGTTTTACAGAGCCGATGGTGCCCAACGGCTTCGTTTCGCAGATATACTCGATAGAAACACCTTTGCTGCTTCCGTCGCTGAAATGATCTTTGATCTTGTCGGCAAGGTAGTTTACACTGATGTGAATATTCTTTATCCCAAACCGGATCAACCGGTCGATATTGTGCTCAAGAATAGGCTTATCTCCGATATGCAGCATTGGCTTTGGCGTATCGGCTGTCAACGGCATCAATCTTTGTCCCCGACCACCGGCCATGATAATTACATCGGCTGGTATCAAAGAGTAATTGATACGAAGATTAAGTACATCGACAATAACACCGTTCCTATCCACAATAGGGATAATGAGGAAGTGCCGCTTTTTGAGACTCGCCGTATCAGCAAGGTGTAACTCGTCTTCGTAGATAAACAAGGGATCGGGCAGGATATAATCCATCAAGGGAGTATCAAACCCAAGTCCGCGGATAAAACCACGACGCAGGTCGCCATCGGTTAAGGACCCCACTAGTTTGTTGGTATGATCGCACACAAAAAGGATGGCATCAGAGCCTAGGTCATTCAGCTTAATCAATGCATCTCGCACCGATTCATGCTGGTAAATGATGTGCATCTGCAACTGGGGCATATAATCAGTGTTGCGTGTTTCGTTTATTTGTTTGATGGAAGATAGCATAGCGGTTCTTTATCGCATGAATAATACTCCCCATCGTCTCTCCTTAAATTTCGGTTATCTAAAACGCCTCTCTACACGCGTTCAAGATGCTTTACATCGCCTATGCTCCCATTTATTTTTTCAGCAAAAGGCCGAAAACTGCTGGGGATATTTACCAGCCGCTCTTCCAGCCACAACGCATTAGACAGTTTGCCGCTCAAACAATGCTGGTACATTGGCAATTTATTCATCAACGTCCATGCAGGACGAGTCATTACTTTAGATTGATTTGTCTCTTGCAGAAACATATCGCGGTTCTCCCGATTGTTAAGGTAAATGGTATTTAGCCAGTTGTTGGGTACCGCCTCAGCAATTGGTTGAATGAAATTTATTGCGGTTTCCCGAAAGTATCCCGCATAGATACCGGCCAGGTCCTTTTTATTCTTTAAGATAACTGGCAACTGTTCCAACTGCGCACAAGCTAGCGCCGCGTTTAGATTCGGCATTCTGTAATTGTACGCAACAGCATCGTGAGCAAACTCCCACGCATGAGCAAGCTTTGCTGTTGTAGAAAGGTGTTTGATTCTAGATGCCAGTTTTTCGTCGTTGGTAATGATTGCACCCCCGCCACCACAAGTCACTGTTTTATTACCGTTGAAGCTAAAAGTTCCCATAAGGCCGAAGTTGCCCGTATGCCTTCCTTTATAGTAACTTCCTAAAGATTCAGCACTGTCCTCGATAAGAACAATACCGAATTCTTCGCACACATCTGCAATTTCGTCTACTCTGCACGGGAAGCCGAACGTATGCATAGGCACACAGGCAACAATCTTTTTTCCAGATTTTTTGTTGATTGTTTTCCCCTCCTTTACGGTAGCATTTTCAATAAGAAACGTCCGTAGTGCTCTTGGGGATAGCCCCATGGTATCATTGTCCACGTCCACAAAAACAGGTGTTGCGCCGCAATGCGCTATGGCATTAGCAGTTGCTACAAATGTGAGGGGCTGTGTAATCACTTCATCGCCCGGATTAACACCGGCAGCAATAAGGGCGAGATGTAAGGCTGTAGTTCCGTTAGTAGTAGCAATCGCAAATTTTGCTCCGGTAATTGTTGCCATCATTTCTTCAAATCGATTGACAAAAGCACCAACCGAAGAAACAAAGGTGGAGTCAATAGTCTCGGCTACATACTTCTTTTCGTTGCCCCCAAACCAGGGAGCGTGTAAGGGAATAAAACCTTCAGGGTCACGAAAGGTATCCCGGATAAAGGAGATAACGTCTTTATACATTCTTGTACTTTTGGTCGTCTGGGTTAAGTATGAATCCCTCGTCAAGCACTTTCTTAATTTGCCTGATGCCATCGGGAACAGTGAACATCAGCTTAAATCCAAGTTTATTTTTTATCTTATCGAAAGAAACCCTGTAGTCACGTGGATCTTCGTTTTTCTGAACATAAGTGATTTTCGAATCGGGCAGTACCTTTCTTACTTCTTCAACAATCATTTTCTTTTGATAGTTTTCTGCGGTATCGCCTACATTAAACACCTCAAAAGCAACGACGGCCTCATCCGCTTCCAGAACACTTACAACGGAGCGTGCCAGATCAAAAACGTGACAATAAGGACGCCAGAATTGCTCACCAAACACAGTAAGCTCGCGACCTAAAGTGAGCTCTTTGGCAAATTCATTTACAGTAAGATCGAACCTCGGACGTAAGGACAATCCGTAAACGGTAGAAAAGCGCAGGCAGGTAGGTTTGCACGCATTGTCTTTCGGTTGGGAAAAAAGAAACTGTTCTATCGCAACCTTTGTCTCAGCGTATAGTGAAACCGGTGCAAGGGTCGACTCTTCATGAACAAATTCATTAGGATCATCCATTTTCCCATAATTGCTGCAAGTGGATGCAAACACAAATTTTTTCGCACCACTTTCATTAGCAACAGTGTACAAGAGCTTGCTTCCCTCAAGATTTACAGACCTCGCAAGCTCAGGATTCTTTGCACAGGCAGGGTCGCCTACAATTGCAGCGAGGTGGGCTACGCAGTCTATTCCTTCCATCGCTTTTTTTACATCCTCTTCATTGCGAACGTCTCCTTTAATAAACTGGAAGTTGGGATAGTTAAACAGGTCAATAATCGGTTCTCCGCCATACATTAATGAATCAAAAACGCGAACGGTATAACCTTTTTCAAGTAGCTGGCGTGTAAGTACGGAACCGATGTAACCTGCTCCGCCTGTTACCAGGATGGTTTGTGGCATAACGAAAATTTGATAAAAGATAATGCAAATCTATTCCTCCGCGAAATCTTTTATGCTTTACCAATCCCGAATAACAGCTATTTAACAGCGAAAAATCAGAATGAAATATTCTTATTTAAGAAGGGATAGTTGCACAAAGTGGCAAAAGCTTTTATCTGTGTTATTTTCCTTAGTGCTTCAGCATGGCGGAGATGATGCATGTCAGAACCACAATAGTCATACAGGCCATCCTGCAAAAGACGCTCAGCAAGCTCCTTTACACCTTTTCCATAGTAGCCGGTTAGGGCAATGGCATTAAGCTGCAGCAAACACCCACGTTCTCTCAGCTCACGCAGTACCTGAGGCTTCTGATGGTAGTAGTTATACCGTTCAGGATGGGCTATGATAGGTTTGTAGCCCTTCGTCTGAATCTTAAAGAGAATATCATTCAGATTCATTGGCTCGAACATAAAAGAAAACTCTATCAACACTTCGTTGTTGCGAATTGTCAAAAGCGGCCCCAATTCCAACATTTCTATAAAACGTTCATCAACATAGTATTCAGCAGCTGCCCGAACTGGGAAATCTATACTTCTTTCAGAAAGCGCCTCACGCAATTCTTTTAGTCCACCATTGATAATCTCCGGAGTGTTTGGAAAATAGTCAGACTTGATATGAGGAGTCGTTATTATACCGTGATAGCCTAAAAGCTGAAACTCTTTAATCAGGGTAATGCTGTCTTCGATTGTCTGTGCTCCATCGTCAATTCCGGGAATAAGATGAGAGTGGATATCGGTTTTTAAAAAAGAAAAATCTGCATGTGTGGGAGTCGCGAAATCACCTTCAACTTCATTCTTTTTACGGCCAAATAGCTTAGAGAACATCACAATTATTTTAGGAGCGGGAGGACAGAAATGTGAAATTAGGCAACGCTAACGAGGATTTGAAAAACAATCAGTTTTAATGGCGTTAATTATAGTTTGCATTGCAGCGATGGAAATTTATTTTTGTCAGGTTTATGAGCTGTATCACGTTGCTGTCAGATTTTGGATTGATGGATGCTTCCGTTGCAAGTACCAAGGGTATTTTGATGCAGCATGCTCCTGAATTGCCCATAGTAGACGTTAGCCACTTAGTAGAACCGTACCACTTACAACAGGCCGCTTATATCCTTGCTTCCTCCTACCGACATTTCAAAGAGGGAACATTTCATCTTATCCTGTTCGATATCTTTTCTGAAAAACAGCCACGACTTCTACTCTGCGAAAGAGACGGATATTTTTTTCTAGCCCCTGATAACGGTATCCTTCCCCTAACGTTTGCAGAACCGATAGAAACGGCATGGAAATGCTTTGAACTCACGAACAGCCATTCTTTTAAAGATTGGTTACAGCAGTGTGCAACAATTATACGTGCACTTCAAAGTAAAAGTGCACACGATTTGGGACTGGAGCTATGTCAAGTTAAAAACGCTCCGCAACACTGGCAGCCAAAGGTGAATGGCAGCGAAGTGGAATGCCACGTAATTCATATAGACAGGTTTGAAAACGTGGTGGTCAACATCACTAAGACGCAGTTTGAAACAATTGGCCAGGGACGGCCCTTCAGCATCAATTTTATGCGCAGCGAATCAATTACAGAGATTAGCGCCCATTACAGCAATGTAAAGGAGAGCGAGAAGCTTTGCAGGTTCAATAGTGCCGGCTTCCTTGAAATAGCTATAAACCACGGTAACGCAGCCAGTCTCTTCGGTCTGCGTTTATCGCGCGAGCATCACATTGTTTACAACACCATTAAAATAGTATTTGAATGATCGTGAGAATCGTGCAAATGACTTTCAGAGAAGATGAGATCGATAATTTTGTTTCGTTGTTTGAAGAGAGAAAACGCCTCATTCGCCATTTTGACGGGTGTCAGCATTTAGAGCTGTGGCAGGATGCTAATCGTTCCAATATCTTCTTTACATATAGTATTTGGGAGACGGAAGAATGTCTGAATCATTACCGATTTTCCGAATTGTTTAAAGACACCTGGACTAAAACAAAAGCACTGTTTGAAGAGAGACCAAATGCGTGGAGCGTTACTCAGAAAATGGTTGTCTCGTAAAAACGAAAAAGGACGCTTCAATGCGTCCTCCTTCTATATATGTTCAGTGATCTTTCTATATATGTTCAGTGATCTTTCTTTGTATTTCTCTCAACTGATCCTCCGACAGCTTAAGCTTCGGTCTTGAAAAATTTAGATCGTCTATGCTGTTAATAGGCATGAGGTGCATGTGGGCATGCGGAACTTCCAATCCAACGACCGACATACCACACCGATCGCAGAGAAAACTCTTTTCGATTGCTTTTGCTATAGGCTTTGCAAATACAAGCCATTCCCTGAGTAAAGCATCATCAACATCAAAGAACTTATCCACTTCCTTTTTAGGAACAATAAGTACATGCCCTTCTACAATGGGGAAAATATCAAGAAAGGCAAAGAAGCTATCGTTCTCAGCAATCTTGTAAGAAGGGATCTCTCCATTAATAATCCTGGTGAAAATGGAAGCCATAATTATATGGATATGTTCTCTACTTTAAACTTAAGAGTTCCACTGGGAACGACTATCTCCGCAACTTCACCCACCGCCTTTCCTAAAAGACCCTTACCTATAGGAGAGGTAACTGAAATCTTTCCTGCCTTGAGATCAGCTTCCGTTTCGGATACGATTTGGTACTCTACGGACTTCTTGTTCCCCAGATTAACTACTTTTACTTTACTCAATATCGATACCTTGCTGGTATCTATATTTTTGGTATCTACAATTCTTGTAGATGCGATCGCTGCTTCCAGTTCTGCAATTTTTGCCTCGTGATAACCTTGTGCTTCCTTTGCCGCATCATATTCTGCGTTCTCACGCAGGTCGCCTTTTTCCCTTGCTTCAGCTATCTGTCGGGCAATTTCAGCACGACCCGTAGTTCTGAGTCGGTTTAAATCTTCCCGCATCTGATCCAGCGTTTCCTTTGTTACATAGTTAATTCCGGACATAATTTGTAGGTATCTTTCGTTTATTAAAAAAAGATACAACGCTCCCGGATTATGGAAGCGTTGTACAATACAAATTTAAGAAAATTATTCTTCAGAGGACTTCTTACTCTTTGCGCGTGTCATGAGGCGCAGCGTAAATGTATGAACTCCGTTATTTGGTCTGATTGTAGGAAGAAAAGCATAATCGATAGCTAGTATAGGTCCGCTTTCACCGATAGCCTGCTGGATGGAAGCACCTGCGCTAACGCCACTATAAAAAGTATTGGCGTCAGTTGTTCCAATGCCCTTTTCATAACGATATCCTGCACGAACCATAAATCTTTCCTGATAAGAATATTCTACCGCAGCACCATAATAGTCGTTGTTAAACGAGTTAGAGGTGAAATTAGCCATTACCGTAGCACGGTGCTTCGGAAGATCATCCTCACTCTTTAGATGCTTTGCGTCGAGATAAAAATCATAAGAAGCCCCAAAGTTGAGATAAGTAGGCATTTCAAACTTTTCGGTCGGCACCTCACCGCTGAACTGCTGATCTTGCAAATTTCCCGGCATAGTGGCATCGAAAGCGAAGCCTTGACCGCTAAAACGCATGTTAGTACCAACATTCCTCAGTGTTACACCGAAATGAAAATTGTCACGCTTTCCCGTCACGTATTGCACACCTCCCTCAAACGCAGCACCCATAGCATGAATGTTGCTGATTTGTTCAGACACAAGAGTAGCACCGAGGCCGGCGCGGATGCTGTTTGAGAATTCCTTTGCATAACCCACCTGGACGGTTAGGAATTGAGGCTTATATGTACCAGTACCGATTCCTTCCGGATTATCGGTAGTGGTAACATTGATCTCGCCAAAGCCCATAGACATAATATTAAGTCCCAAAACACCGGAACTTCCAATCTTTTGAGCAATACCTATATCACTTACCGTCACACCAGAGCCGCGCAGGTAAAGAGAGTGCGCTAATCCCACTTCTGTATTTTGAACCATTGCAAGTCCGGCAATATTGCTCTTCATTGCCTCTAGACCGTGAACATAGGAAGTATTAAGTCCGAACACTCCATTAGTCTGCCCCCAGGGATTAATTAGCAACTCCATAGCCCCAGCTTGTCCGGTACGATCCTTATTACCAGCAAAAGCCTGTAGTGTACATCCTAACGCACACATGAACAAAGCAGTTTTTGTTATATGTCTCTTCATAACCAATATATGAATTTAAAGAGGGTCAGTCAACGACTGACCCTTGAAATGTTATTAATATTGAGTGATATCAATAGGACGCATAGCCCCAAACCAACGAATAATCTTTTCACCAATTCCCTCAGCATTCACGTGTACAAGATACATTCCGCTTGCTATAGGCAACCCCTTTGCATTCCGAATATCCCAATCCACATAAGCCTGGTTGTTGTCCTTATCTATCTTGCGAATTAATGTACCATCAAGTGAATAAACAGTAACAGTAGCGCGCTGAGGCAAATTGATAATTCTAACACGCGTGTCGAGGCGGTTCGCTTCATAGCTTGGCGAATTTGCATAGTACGGATTTGGAACAACAAAAATCCTGTCGAGTAATGATTGCTTATCGCTTGAATATGGGTTAGCTGCATCAGCAAGCTTCTTCGGCGCCAATCCTTCGGTGCTAAACGTATACAAGGGCCAACCATTATTCTTTGCAACAACACCAGATGGAACGTAATTTCCATAAGGACGAGTAACCCTTAGGCTAACTCGGGTTTCCGTTGGTATCAGACCATCCTTCAATGAAAGCAGGCTAAAGCCCGGATTCACAGTTGGAAGCCCAACCCAAATAAAGGATTTTAATGCAGCCTGTTGAGTACGAAGGATAGTGCTGGTAACCATAGAGTCCAGCTTTTTACCTTCATCATAACGAA
>DATJDP010000150.1:0-23762 GCA_035497355.1 Flavipsychrobacter sp. | reverse complement strand
TGCTAGTACATTCCAAAGTTGAAACCAAAGCTTACAGTGAACGGTAAATAAAAAGCATCTGCATCGTTAGCATCTCTGTTGAATTCTTCTCTGAAAGGATAAAACACCATCATACTGTATTTATTACGGTGACCCTCTCCTACATTTCCTTCAAAGCCCGCACCTGCGGAAAAACCGTGGTACACCCACCTATCAACCACGTAGGGACCCCTTATTGCTAACACACCATTATATCCATACATGCCAGTTATTACAGGAGTCCACATTTTATGCGGTGCGATCTTAACCGACATACCGGCATTGTACGCTAACCCTGCAATATTCCATCCGCCTCCGGCAAATAAACCTAAAAACTTAGCGGGAAGACATTCAAGCTTAACACCAACTCCTCCATAATCAAGTCCAAGGCCAGGACCGAGGTAAATGAAAGGTTTCGTGAAATCTACGTTATGCGTTGAGTCTTCGGAAACGGATGTCTGTCGATGTTCTGCGTTGGCAACATCAGCGATAAAGAAAAAAATAACGACTGACAGAATAAAAAGTCGGTTCATGGGTCGGACAGTTTAGAGTGTGGTTTACAGGTCCAATGTACAACGTCATTTGAAATTTTCAGAATAGTCTGATAATGGATTACGGCAACACCGGTTATTTCTTATCTCGACCATTGCTTGGTTTAACCAAAGCTGTTTAATACCTTAACCGAGTGATAATCATCATTTTGATTATTCTATAGTTATAAATACTAAGTATGATCGCGGTATTTCGGACTCGTTTTCTTCATCACTGCAAGTCTTACCATCTCCTTTGTCTTGCATTCTTCAATTTCTTTATATCGTCTGCAGCTATTGGGAACACGCAGGTAAATGCATCTATCCGGCAAATTGATTCATTAAATGCCGCAGCGAAAAAAGCGTACGACATCAGCTATGGCACAGCAAGGCTTTTAGCCGATGAGGCGAAGGCTAATGCAATCGAATCTGACTATAGCCGTGGGCGCATTGAGAGCACTTGTATTTTGAGTCTGATTGATGTGAATACCAACAAAACGCGTGCTGCTATCGACTCCCTTTATGCATTATTCCCGTCTATTAAAAATGACCGTAGTGGGCGAGAGCTGGTCTATCTCACGTTAGGCCGGTGCTGGTATTTTCAAGATCAATATGACTCCTCCAAAAGCTACCTACAGCGTGTAATAATGCTGCAGACACCTGGCAATGAGTCAATCGCCTATGCTTATAGCTGCATGATGCTTGCCAGGATATATAGCAAGATGGGGGTTGGAAACGGCGCCATTGAATACTACAATAAAGCACGTAGCTTTCTGAGTCGCCAATATGACAAAGAGATTGCCGCCTGGCTGGACGACGCTCTTGGGGAAATCTATCATACACAGCGGCTTTACGACAATGCCATACAATGCTTTAGCAGAAGCCGGAGCAATTTCTATGCTCTTGGTAACCGCAATGGTATCATTTCCTCTGTTTTGCATCTAGGGAACGTCTACTATATGCAAATGAAGGACGACAGCGCTATTCACTGCTACACACAGGCGCTTCAAACAGCGCTCACCTTAGGAGACAGTACCTCCATTGCCATCAATTACTCCAACCTGAGCCGCATCTTTCTGGAGCACGGCGATACGAAAAAGTCAATAGAATATGCAAACCGGGCCTTGAGCGCTATCACCCCCGGCAGCTATCCGCTTATAGAAGCAGGTACGTATCAACAGTTGGGGGATATCTATGGAGAACTGAACCAGTTTGGCCGTGCCGTAGAATATGTGCAAAAAGCACTGCAGACGGCTCGTAAAGCAGGCAACCAGGTAATCGTGCAGGACTCGTATAAATCTCTGTCTGAACTGTACCAGGCCATGAAGCGCCCGGAGGTAGCATACCAATACCTGCTTGCTGCCTATCACATAAAAGACAGCTCTCAATCGGCGCGTTTTAGCAAGCAGCTTGCAGAGATGGAAATACGATATGAAACGGAAAAGAAGGTGGCCGAGATCAAGATACTGAAACAGCAAAAACTGATAGACAATCTAACGTTGCGGCAGCAACAGAAACGGCTGGCGAAGCAGGAGCTTTTTTTGGTCCTTTTTGCAATGATGGCGATCGCCATTGTCGTAGCACTGTATTTCTATGTACAAAGGCGTCGACTTGCAGAGCAGATGCGGCAGAATGAGGTTATACGCCAAACAACAGATGCAGAACGGCTAAGAATCGCAAAGGATATTCATGATGAACTAGGATCCGGATTGTCGAAAATAAAACTGCTGGCCGACATCGCCCTTTACGATTCAAATGAAAAGAAAAGCGACTTCAAACAAACAGTCCAAACCGTCTCACACACCTCATCAGCTCTTATTGAAAACATGAGAGACCTCGTTTGGGCCATGAATCCAGATAATAGTAACCTCGAAAACCTTATAGCACGGATGCGCGAGTATAGTGATGAATACTTCGAGGACTTGCCCATAGAGTTTACCATGGACATTCCTGAAGATGTGCCAGCTATACCGATATCTAAAGAGCTAAACAGAAACGTCTTTATGATCCTTAAAGAGGCGCTTCAGAACATCGTAAAGCATTCATCTGCTACAGTCGCAACTCTGAGAATTGAATTGAGGCCGAAGTTTAAGATGGAGATTTCAGACAATGGAGAGGGATACAACGTGAACACCAAACATGAAGGAAATGGATTGACGAATATGAAGACGAGAAGTAAAACGATTGGCGGCCAGCTATACATAGAGACGGCGCAGCAAAAAGGCGTTAAACTGATATTTGAATTAGACAACGCATTACCACTTTAATAGTAAACTACTAAAAGGGTCAGCATTTATTTTTGCTTATGGTGATAACAGTTGGTATTATAGAAGACGAAAAAGACATAAGGGAAAGTCTGCGGCTGCTTATTAATGGCAGTGAAGGCTTTTCGTGCATGCACGTCTTTTCTAATGCGGAAGATGCTATAAACGATATACCTGCTTTAGATTTAAATGTTGTGCTTGCCGATATCAACCTGCCAGGAAAATCAGGTATTGAGTGCATCGCTGCTTTGAGAGAGAAATGTCCGCAAACCAACTTTATGATCTGTTCTGCATTTGATGATTCAGAGAGCGTCTTTAAAGCACTGAAAGCCGGCGCTACCGGGTATCTTATTAAAACGGTGCAGCCGTCTAAACTCCTGGACGCGATTATAGAAATTCATAATGGCGGATCGCCGATGAATGCGCACATTGCCCGAAAAGTAGTTTCGACCTTTAATGAAGTCAATGTAAATGCCGAGATGGAAAAGCTCAGTTCCCGCGAAAAAACCATTGCAGAGCTACTTGCTAAAGGGCTTCGCTATAAGGAGATTTCAGACCGGCTTTTCTTAAGTACCGAAACTGTAAGAACACATATCCGCAACATTTATCAAAAGCTGCAGGTCAACTCGCGGACAGAAGCGCTAAATAAAATCTACGGTAAATAATTACTACTAAAGTGCTATTGACTGTCATCCCGGTCCTTCACAATTTTACGCTTCAAAAAAAGTTGAATCTGTTCTGTTTTAACTAAACTTAAAAAAATGAAAAGAGTAATTATTTACCTCATGGTGTTATCCGCAGCGATAACGATCGGTTCATGTAAGAAGGACAAGGATGACAAAAACACACCCCCATCAACTTACAAGTGCACAACTTGTGTCAGCACTCCCGATGCGGTAGCAGCAAATGACGGCAGCAGCAAAGGCGTGTATAAAGGCATAGTGATCGGATCTACCGGTACTATTGAATTCTCTGTACTTAATGGATCTAATGATATTGCTGCTACTATGGTAATAGATGGCACTACCGTTACGCTCACTTCCAGCATCCAATGGGCGAATGGCAGCGCATACGTTGCTCCTTTTACCGGACAGCTCAACGGTCAGCCTGTGACAATTACGTTTTCTGTTCAGCCGGATGGTTCTGAGCCTCAGATACTTTCTTCTGATATACCGGGACATCCGAACGCTAGCTTTACACTTGTAAAGGAAACTTCAAATGCGCTTATAGAATGCTTCGAGGGCACTTATAGCACTACACGCCCCGAAAGCGGCACTTTCAACATTCTTCTTTCGCGCCCGCTCGGCAAATGGGGAGGAGAGGCTCGCGAAAATGGACAATCGGGAACTGATGATATATCTGGCATTATCAGTAACGGCACTTTGCTTGACGATGGTGGCAACCTCATAGGCACCCTTTCAGGCGACAATATCACCGGCTCCTTTAAGGACGGCGACGGCAATACCGTAACCGTCTCTGGTAAAAGAACACTTTAAGAGCTTCTATATCACAGCAGTCGGATAGCTAAAAGGAAGCGCAGTACGTGTTATCGTACTGCGCTTTTCTATTCTCCCCTCCGTCTGTCTGCTATAGCGTTCCTGCATATTAGCCCTGTGTCAGGCGCTTTGCTAATACTCGCTGAGGCATCATATTTAATGTCTTTTCCTCCTTTTCGTCTGTTTGTTCTTTGCAGATGTCTCTATATGAGACTGATTCATTCGGTAAAGTCAGTAGCTATAAAAAGAGTGCTTTCTGCGTGTTTCTGTCATGAATGGAAACATACAATAGCCACTTCTGTATGTTTCCATCAACAGTAGAAACATACAAAACAGACTTCTGTATGTTTCCATCGACAGTAGAAACATACAAAACAGGCTTCTGTATGTTTCCAAAGGCAGTAGAAACATACAAAACAGACTTCTGTATGTTTCCAACAGCAGTAGAAACATACAAAGCAGACTTTGGTATGTTTCCAGCTACATTAGAAACACACGGAACAGACTTCTGTATGTTTCCATCGGCAATAGAAACATACAAAACAAGCCTCTGTATGTTTCCATCGGCATTGGAAACACACAAAATAGCCTTGTAAAAGGCCCAATCCTTCTTCGAAAGATACTTTAGCGCTTTTGTATGAAGACAAACGCGGTTTGTCTACAATGCTTGCCGTAGATAGTGTTTCATTTGTGTCTTTGGGAAGTGGAGATTGTCTTTTGACTAAAGGAAGAGCGGCATTGGTAGCAAAAGAAGACCCTCCTTATGTAAAAGCAGGCCATTTGTCATATACGTTTCTATCTTTTGCTGCTTTACCGGTTAGCGATAGACATAACAAAAGCGGTGTGCTTCACCCACCTGCACTCTTTGCTGCTGCCAGGGAAGTGGTGCGTTCTCTATTTTGTCAATGCGGGTATGCAGCAGCGGGCTCCTGTCAGGTAACTGCACGAGCTTCATTCACCCATATACTACTGCACTGGTTTTAGCGATTCTTATGGTTTCCGTTGCATTCACTTGTTGTGGGCAACGGTTTCCCTGTTCGCGCAAGTCGGTATACTGATTAGAATCAAGCAGCTGTAGCCAGGATGTTTTAAAGGATGGCATTACTACGGCCACTTCATCATCAGAGAAATTAAACAAAACAATCAAATGCTTTTTCCCGTCAGGTGTCTGGCGGTGCAGCAGCATTAGCTTTTCTTCAATAATATTTGCATGCAGGCCGCCCTTCTCGTGGTTTTGCAATACCTCATTGGTTTGCCTCAGCTTGATAAGGGCCTTGTACCAGTCCAGCATTAGCCTATGCTTCCCTTCTTTCCTTTTGTCCCATTGAAGTCGCGATCGCTCAAAGGTCGTTTTATCCTGAGGGTCGGGAAATTCTTCACCGGCCTTGATGAACGACTCAAATTCCTTTCTCCTTCCCGCTCTCACCGCCTCTATCAGTTGTTTTTCTGAATGGCTCACGAAGTAAAAGAATGGATTGTCTTCGCCGTACTCTTCGCCCATAAAAAGCAAGGGGATATATGGAGACAAAAGCAGACATGCTGCTGCAAGCTTTTGCCGCTCAAAGTCCACAAGCAACGAAAGCCTTTCACCCCCTACTCTGTTGCCCACCTGATCGTGGTTTTGATTAAAAGCGACAAACTGATCTCCTGACATTCCTGCAGAAGAACTTCCATGTTTTCTCTTTCGAAAGGAAACGTATTCACCGCTATGTACAAAACCGTCTTTATAGGCTTTTGCAAGCTGCTCCATAGCTCCAAAATCCGCATAGCGCTCTTTACCATCCTTATCGAGCAATACATAGAGGGCATGATGGAAATCGTCGAGCCATTGTGCATCCATTCCCCAGCCGCCAACTGCCGGATCTTTAACAACTTTCGGATCGTTGAGGTCAGACTCTGCAATGAGGTAAAATGGTCTTCCCAGTTTTTGCTGCAGGGCATTTACCTCATTGTAGGCTATATCCCAAAAGTTTTCTGCACTGTTATCGATAATGTAGTGTACCGCATCAAGCCTTAGTCCATCAAGGTTGTAATACTCCAGCCAGTATAGAATATTGCCGATAAAATAGTCTTTCACACCATCGCTCCAGTCACGGTCGAGGTTGATAGCATCGCCCCAGGGTGTGCAGTACTGATCTGTGAAATAGGGACCGAACTCCGATAGATAATTCCCTTCCGGACCCATATGGTTATATACCACATCCAGAAAAACAGCCATACCTCGCTCATGACAGGCAGCAACAAGCTTTTGGAGGCCATATGGGCCGCCGTATGAGTTTTGAACTGCGTAGGGGAACACACCATCGTAGCCCCAGTTCCGCTCGCCGGGAAACTGGCTGACAGGCATCAGCTCGAGGGTATTAATACCTGCTTCAAGCAGGTCATCAAGAAGGGGGATGATGGCGTCAAAAGTTCCTTCAGCGGTAAAAGTGCCTACGTGCAGCTCGTAAAGGACCATGTCCTTCAACAGCAATCCCTCTCGCTGCCGGTGTGGCAGGCTATTGTCGTCTAGATTAACTACAGCACTTGGTCCGTGCACGCCTTCAGGCTGAAAGAAAGATGCAGGATCAGGGAAATCCTTTCCATTAACGTGATAAAAATATTTAGCGCCGGGCAACACATTTACAGTCGCTTCGAAGTAACCGTTCTCATCCTTTTGCATGTTTACGATTTCATCTTTGGGAGAGACAATGTGAAGCTTCACATCCTCCTTCTCCGGTGCCCAAACCGTAAAAACACAATTATTGTCGCCATTGTAGATGGCGCCTGGTTTCTTCATCCATTCATTCTTTAATTGTTTTGGGGGAATCCTTATCTACCGCGCAAGTAATGATAAAACCGTTCCACTGTGTCGGCTTATTAAGCAGGAGATTACAGAGAAGAATTGGATAACGGCCAATAGGGCGGCAGGTAGGAACTTATTTTTTTAGATACCTAGGCGATTCGTTCAGGGCTTATCGCAAGCCGGCCTCGTGAGTTTCTCCCAGCAACGCCTCCCGTTCATATTGCGGCACAAGAGAACCTCCCGTAGCCCAGGCTATGTGCGTAGCGTTTTCCATATTCAAATGATTGGCCGCTGCATAGTTGGAAGACGCTACCATTTGCGGTCCTGCAAGTCCGGCGGTTGCGGAAGGCTCTACGAATATCCTTTCTGTATTCCATAAGTCTTTCAACAAATGGAATAAGCGATAATCTTCAATGGTATACACACCGCTTATCAAATGAGCACTGATCCGGGTGGCAAAGTTAGATGCACGACCCACTGCTAAGCCATCAGCTTCGGTTTTATTATCAATACCCATATCCTGAACGCAAATGTTGCTCATTTCTCCTGTGGCCAATGCGATTAACACCGCCGGAGCATGAGTAGGTTCGGCAAAAAAGCAGTGTACGGAATCTCCGTAAAGTTGCTTCAATCCAAAGGCTATCCCGCCTGAAGACCCGCCAACACCACAAGGAGAATAAACAAACAGAGGATGCTCATTGTCTACTTTTATATCTAACGCCTCGAGGTCTTTTTGCAATTCAAAAGCAGCCGCACTATAGCCTAAGTATAGCTGGCTCGAATTTTCGTCATCTACAAAATACCCCATCGGATCTGCCAGTGTCTCCTGTCTGCCAGCGAGTATAGCCTGACTAAAATCGCCAGTGAATTCCACCACTTTAGCACCTTTAAGACGCAATAAATCCTTCTTCCATTGTTTGGCATCTGCAGAAACATACACCGTTACCTGAAAACCGAGCTGGGCACTCATTATGCCGATGCTTAAGCCGAGATTGCCTGTGGAGCCTACCCCAATTTTGTATTGACTGAATAATTGTCTGAACTCGTCGGTTGCAAATACCTCATAATTATCGTGTTGGGTTACTAATCCTGCATTGATAGCCAACTGCTCCGCATAATGCAAAACCTCATAAAATCCGCCCCTTGCCTTTATCGAGCCTGCCACTGCCAGATCGCTGTCGCATTTCATAAACAATCTGCCCTGTATTGCCGGACCTTGTTTCTCTAAAAGAGCCTTCATGCCTGCAATCTCTTTAAGAGGGGACCTGATAACACCATTCGAAGCAGCCGTCTCCGGAAAAACCCTTTTTAAGAAAGGAGCAAACCGCTGCCAGAGCAACATGACTGCTTCCATATCTGCTACATCCAACGAAAGGGGCGGCATTGAAACCGTTAACTTACGGCCTTCATTTAGCCAGATGACCGGACGCAGATCCATTACATCTTTCAAAACGGGGGCATGTTGCACATAAGTTTCAATCCTCTCTTTAGACAGCATCTTGAATAGTTTAGAACTAACTCAAAAGTACCTTCTTTTTATGCGGGATTCAGTTGGAGCTGGCAGTTACACCTAAGTTTTTCCTCTTTTCATAAAAGGTTTTTCTGAGAATAAAACTGCTGCTAAGGCGGGAGGACAGAATAAAAAAACGCGACTGTATCATTGTTACAGTCGCGTCTTTAAAGAAGATGGATTTATCAGATCGCAAATGCGTCATCAATAATCTTCTGCTGCTCTTTTGCATGTATCTTACTGAACCCGGTGGCTGATGCAGCACTTGCAGGGCGTGAGACATATTTGCATGGAAAATCATCAAACAGGTTCATTTTCAGGAATGTCAAAGCACCGCTGTTCGCAGGTTCTTCCTGTACCCAAACCCATTCCGCTTTCTTATACTTTTCACGTAATGCTTTAAGCTGCTTCATTGGCAGAGGGTATATCTGCTCCAGACGAATGATAGCTACATCGTTGATTTGATCATTCATTTGCTTATCGCTAAGGTCGAAGTATACCTTCCCTGAGCATAATAAAACCTTTTTAACCTTACCCGGAGTTTTTACAAAACTATCATCTATTACCTCCATGAACCCTCCTTTCGTGAAGTCCTCAATGGGAGAGTAAGCGCGGTGCAAACGGAGATTAGCCTTGGGAGAGAAGTTCACGAGTGGCTTACGAAAGTTCCATGCAAGCTGTCTGCGGAACATGTGAAACAGGTTTGCAGCGGTTGTAACGTTCGTTACAATAATATTGTTTTCGGCCGCCAGTTGAAGAAACCGCTCCATTCGTCCAGACGAGTGTTCCGGTCCCTGTCCTTCATATCCGTGAGGCAGCAATAATACGAGCCCACTCATTTTATTCCACTTGGTCTCTGCAGAACTGATGTATTGGTCAATAACAGTCTGTGCACCATTGGCAAAGTCGCCAAATTGCGCTTCCCATATGGTAAGCGTATCAGGGTTGGCGATGGAATATCCGTATTCAAAACCGAGCACGGCAAATTCACTCAGCAGGGAATTATAAATATGGAAGTCGGCAGTGTCCGACACTTTGCTCAGGCGATTATATTCTTCGTTCGTTAATTCGTCATGCAGCACGGCATGTCTGTGAGAGAAGGTTCCGCGCTGTACATCCTGTCCACTCATGCGTACATCCTTACCATCTGCAAGCAAACTGGCATAGCCGAGCAATTCACCGGTAGCCCAGTCGAACAGGCCACTTTCCTCATAAAGCTTTACTTTTTCGTCCAGTAGTTTTTTAATCTTGCGCAAAGGTGTAAAGCCTTCAGGCACGTTCATGATGGTACGGAAGAGCTTTTCTATTTCGTCTTTGCTGATACCTGTTTCGGGAGATTGTTGAAAATCTTCTGTTGTCGCGCGACGCAGATTCTTCCATGCCTGTTCCGGCGCCTGAAGCTGATAAGGAAGTGGTTTTTGCTTCATTTCGTCCAGCCGCTTCTGCAGATCATCCCAAAAATTGGTTTCCATTTCCTTGGCAACCTGTTGAGCATCAGGCTCACCGTGCTTCAGAAGATAGGCTGTGTACACCTCCCTTGCGTTGGGATGCTTTTTGATGAGGTCGTACAGCTTAGGTTGGGTAAAGCTTGGATCATCGCCCTCATTGTGTCCATGACGACGATAACAAACCATATCTATAAAAATATCCTGATTGAACTCCTGACGGTAAGCTACAGCCAGTTCGCACGCTTTTACCACCATTTCCGGATCATCGCCATTCACGTGAAGCACAGGCGCATGTACCATGGCAGCTATGCTTGTACAGTAATCAGAAGAGCGGGCATCGTCAAAATCAGTAGTAAAACCTATTTGGTTATTAATGACAAAGTGAATGGTACCACCGGTACAGAAGCCCGGCAGCTTGCTCATTTGCAGCAGTTCATAAATCACACCCTGTCCTGCGATTGCGGCGTCGCCATGAATCAGGATCGGTAACACCTTATCATATTCACGTGCATATAAAGTGTCGGCTTTCGCGCGTGAAAAGCCAGCTACTACAGGATCAACTACCTCTAGATGGGAAGGATTGGGAGTGAGTTGTACATTGATATCCTTTCCATCATATGTTTTTATGTTGGAACGGAAGCCAAGGTGATACTTCACGTCGCCACTCCCCATAGTTGTATCAGGCGGCATATTTCCTTCAAACTCTGAAAATATCTGTTCGTAGGTCTTGCCAAGCGTATTGGCCAGTACGTTCAGTCGCCCTCTATGCGCCATACCGATCACCACTTCCTGAACGCCCGCGTTTGCTGCATTATTAATGATAGTATCTAGTGCCGGTATAGTGCTTTCACCACCTTCAAGGCTGAAGCGTTTCTGACCGATATATTTTGTATGAAGGAACTTTTCGAAGATCACCCCTTCGTTCAGCTTTTCAAGTATTCGCTTTTGAACATCAAGTGATAGTTGCTTTTGCATCATTTCCTCAAAAGCCTTTTGTACCCATGTACATCTTTCAGGATTGTTGATATAAGTATATTGGATGCCTACTTCGCTTGCATAAATATTTGTAAGCTTCGCAATAATATCAGAAAGCTTCGCCTTGCCCAGCCCTACAAATTCACCAGCATAAAATACGGTATCAAGGTCTTTTTCGCTCAGGCCCAGATCCTTCAGCTCAAGGCGCGGACGACGGTCTTTACGCGGACGGATAGGATTGGTCTTTGCGATTAAGTGGCCGCGCTTTCTGTATCCGTTGATTAGCTGGTAAACGCTGAACTCCTTAGAGAGCTGATCGTTGCTAACAGTGGCCTTGCCGTTTACGGCGCCATTACCATTAGTTTTATTAACTGCAAAATCAAAACCTTCAAAGAATTTTTTCCACTCAGGATCTACTGTCTCGGGATTTTTTGAGTAATCGCCATACAGCGACTCAATATAAGACGGATGGGAGCTCATCACGTAGCTAAAGTCTTTCATGTCCTACAACCAACGGTTTGTATCTGTGTTTAAATGATCTTTAGTGAACAAAGTTAAACAAGCACAATGACTTTTAGCTGAAGAGCTTATTATTCTTCAAGTCTTATAATAACTCCCTCGTCGCCCGCCAGATTAATCTTTCCGTTAAACTCCTTTCCTTTTAGCTCCGGAATAGTGCCCATCTCCACCTTACCCTTCGCTTTTAAGTGCTTTGGACGGAAATATACCGGCTGGTGACTTAAGTTAAGCACTATAAGAAAGGCGTCATGCCCCTCTGCACACCGCTTGTAGGCGAGAATATTCGGACTCTCAGCCAGCACAGGCACATATTTGCCTACCAGAAGTGAAGGTTCGGCCTCGCGAAGCGAGAGTACCTCCTTGTACAACCCCAGCATAGAGTGCTCAAACTTCTTTTCCTGCTCCACATTTTTCCTTTTATAGTCCTTTGCCAGGGGCAGCCAGGGACGGTTTGTTGTAAATCCTGCGTATTCGGAGGCATCCCATTGCATGGGCGTGCGGGCCGGATCGCGACTAAGGTTTTTGCCTGGCATATTCAGTCCCTGGGGATCTTTTATGTCCTCATCTGAAATAGGTACATCGCGCATTTCTATTTCATCGCCGTAGTATAAGGTTGGCGTTCCTCTCAAGGTCAGCAACAGTATGACTGCTATTCTGGCCTGCTCCTTCCCTATACGGGATACTATTCTTGGCTGATCATGATTGCTCAGCACCCAGTTTGGCCAGCCTTGCAACGGCAATACACCTTCATACTCGTCAATACCCGCCGCTATCTTTCTCGCATCCCAGTCTATTGTAAGCAAGAGAAAGTTAAATGGCAGTTGGGCTCCGTTGCCATCATCACCGTAATAACGCACCAGTTTATGTACAGGCAAATAAATCTCCGCGATCATTATCCGTTCGCGATACTCATCAAGCACCTTGCGCATTTCGCGTACAATATCATGTACTTCCGGCTGATCTGTAGAGTAGACAGGCAACAGCTTGTTGTAGCTGCTCATAGTTTCCTGGTAGGCGGGATTGACCGGATTGTCGCGGTACTGAGCGTCTTTAACAAGATGCCACATTACATCTACCCTAAAGCCATCAACACCTTTATCAAGCCAGAACCGCATTACATCATACATCGCATTGCGTACCTCCTGATTGCGCCAGTTCAGGTCAGGCTGTTCTTTAAGGAAAGCATGGTAATAATATTGCTGCGTGTCATCATCCCATTCCCAGGCCGAACCGCCAAACATCGCCAGCCAATTGTTAGGCCGGGAGCCGTCCGTACAGGCATCTTTCCATATATACCAATCGCGCTTAGGATTATCTTTCGACGATTTCGACTCAAGGAACCACGGATGTTGGTCTGATGTATGATTAGGAACAAGGTCGAGTAATATCTTCATATTACGTTTATGCACTTGCTCCAACAACTCATCAAAATCCTTCATATCCCCAAACAATGGGTCGATGGCGGTGTAATCCATGATATCATAACCGAAATCTTTCATGGGGGAGGGATACATAGGAGTAAGCCAGATAGCAGTAACTCCCAGCCAACGCAGATAGTCCAATCTCTGTATGATGCCGTGGATATCTCCTACTCCATCTCCATTACTGTCCTGAAATGAACGGGGGTAAACCTCGTAGATAATGCCGGTTTGCCACCAGGCGTATTCATTTATTGCTTTCATGAGTAACATGAAGTGCAAAAAGACTGTGCCTTTTAAGTATTGGATTTAATATTCCTGTCAACAGGAAGCGTAATATGGCAGATGGTGCCCGTTCCGGGAACTGAAGCTATTGTAACAAAGCCATTATGAAGACGGATAATATTCCTCGCCAGCGACAAGCCGAGCCCAGTGCCGGGAACGGTTTCTTTTACCGCAGCAGCTCTGAAAAAAGGTTGATATATATTCTCAAGATCATCAGGTTCGATGCCCGGCCCGTTGTCTTCTATGTCGATATTTACCTCTTTGGAATTGAAGCTAAGCCTCACCAATGCGGCATGGTCGTCTGAATATTTGCAGGCGTTGTGAACGATATTCTGAAATGCGCAAAATAAGAGGGCCTCATTCCCATACACAAGCATGGCGTCTTCTTGTTCAGGAAACTCCTCAAAAATCATTTTTACCTTATAAGCGGCATTTACCTTTTTCATTCCAACAGGCAGAAGCATCAGCAAATCATCAATCCGTAGCAATTGCAGATCCAGACCCGCCGCCGAGCCGCTTATTTTGGCAAGATCGAGCAAACTCCTGACCAATATACTGAGGCGCGCCACATCCTCATATAGAGAATTGACAAGATGCTCATATTCTTCTTTGCTGCGCTCCTTTTGCCTTGCTATATCAAGCTGACTGCTGATAACAGCAAGCGGTGTCGATAATTCGTGAGAGGCATTGTCAATAAAACGGCTCTGCGTTTGAAACGAGTGCTGAAGACGGGAAAGCAGATTGTTTATTGTAGCGGCAAGTTGCTCCAGCTCATCTTTTTTCCCTCCGGCGTTCAGCCGTAAGGACAGATCTTTCGAAGATATATGATTGAGGTTGTCCCTTAGTTTACTGATCGCTTTTACGAGCCTGAGCGAAAACCCATAGCCGACGAATAAAATAATAGCTATGCTGGAGACATAACACACAAAGAGAATCAGCCGCAACTTCCCAAGCCATTCAACGCGATCGTCGTCATAAGCGGCCACCACTACTATATTCTTATTCACAACAAAGGCGAGCACATCTCTCCTTCCCTGTGAAAAGGAATAGCGATGTGTCTTTCTTGTTTTTTGCAGCAACCTGGCATCGATGGAAAGCGGCGAAGCATCTCTATCATTATCACTGAAGATAAGCCGATTGGAAGAATCGTAAATGTCGACGCTCTTCTGGCTGAGACCGCCGGTAGAAGAGCGGTTGATTTTCTTAATAAGCTTTGATGGAAGCCTTTCAGATGTCAGCAACTGAAGGTTAGTTAATGCCCGCGCTTCCAATCTGTCTTCAAACTCTGATACACGGTTTTTGGCAGACAAATAATAAATAGCAATGCTAAAAAACAGGAAAATAACAGCTACAGTGGTAGCATAGGCGAGCGTTATTTTATACCTTATTTGCATTAGTATTTAATCTCAAAGCTGTCAGCATTTCCAGTGTGGCGGACGGATGAGCCTCTGGTGACGAGCGTTTAAAATGTTTTTTCTAAGGTAGTTAAAGTAAACATTAATATCGGTGATACATTGGGTCTCCGTCTGGTTGGCACATGCGTGTTCGCGACTCCATTACCATCACCAAGCGATCTCTAGTCTGTAAATTAAAAACTCCTTTTTAGGATTTGATGGGCACAATTTTCCCCAACTTCAAAAGTTTAGCAGTGCCCGCTTACAAAAATTCTTTTGTAAATGAATTGTTAATGAGCGTTCACTGCCTTATCATTTTAATCTTTATAGAATGTATAAGTGTCTGTAAAATAACAATGACTTAGTCGCAGTAAATTGACGTCGCAATTACTGCCATAATATTGTAATATCTAACTGCCTTAGTCGTACCACTATAAATGATCATAGCCTGGTTTTTTAAGTATTACCAGAAACGAAGTAAATGTACCAGTTTAATATTGTGAAGAATGATGATAGTTCGTGGAGATTTGAACTGGACGGAATCCAGCTTATCGTAGATGACTACCAGGTCAGGGACGAGAGACATTTCATACGAACACCAAACAAAGCCATTGCTTTTTTCAACATAAACGGCAATTTATACGGCCTGGCCAATCAGGCAGCCGCGTGTCCTACTGCAGAAGATTTTTATGATCTGATGCGAAGGCAATACAAGTTTTTTCAGTAACCATTTTCTTAATTCGGAGAGCGTCGTATAGAAGGTATGTACTTTCTTCTGTAAAGGTCTGCGGCTTGCTTGATATATAGATAAAACTCGTAGTCGCTCATAGCGCGCACCTGATCGTAAACCGGGCGATACCTGCGCATATAGTTCTGAAGGCTGTCGCCCTGCAAGCCGGTAAGGGTACCGATAGTCCGTTCATTGAATTTATAATCCACATATTTCTGCTGCTGCCAATAAGTATATTCTTTCTGGAAGGCCCATATCTGCCGGTTCCTTTTACTTAAAGCACTAAACGGATGTTGGATTGCGTCAATTCCTTCAAGTTTCGGAAACTCAAGTGCATTCTTGTATAGCTGGTAGTACCGGGTGCTATCTGTCACCCAGTCGTTTGCCGTGGTATTTACATTAAACTCGGGTAGCTCTATAGGCCCTTCCTGCATCATCACCCTGAAATACGGGGGAATATTACCGTCTGGTATCCTTATCCGAACGATCTTGTAGCCTACTTTTCTGAACTCCAGCAGTTGGCCTCTTTCCACCACTATACTGAACTTCCCTCTATCATCGCTCTCGGCACTATAACCACTGTGAATATTTACAATGTGTACATTGGCAACAGGAGCAGCGGTATGGAGATCAGTGATCTCCCCGTTGATCGTAACCGCGAACGAATAGAAAGGTAAAAGCGCTAAAACAAAAAGCAGGAAACAGTGACTGCGCATAGAATGGTTAAAATTACAGTATCGCGTCAAACGTCAATGGTTCTATTTGTTAAAATAGATGGAATACAATTTACTTTCCCCCTTTCTCAACTTCTCCACTTCTTCACTCTGTACATTCTCCATTCCCTTCATTCCCCATACCCGCTGTATCTTTGGCGCCAATGTACCATTTGATCCGCAAAGTTCTGTTCAGCATCGACCCGGAAAAGGTTCACTATCTCGTGATGCGCCAATTAAAAACTGCATATTCTATCAATGTTTTAAGGAAGTGGCTTAAAAGGAATTTTACAGTTCAACACAAAAGCCTTGAACGTACGCTTTGGGGCATACGTTTTCCAAATCCCGTGGGGCTTGCCGCCGGCTTCGATAAGGATGCAAAGTATACGGATGCTCTGGCATGCCTTGGCTTTGGCTTTATAGAAGTAGGAACTGTTACTCCAAAGGCACAACCCGGCAATCCTCAGCCCCGGTTGTTCCGACTTCCCGCAGACAGAGCGCTGATCAACAGAATGGGATTTAATAACGATGGTGCTGCCGCAGCGGCTGAAAGACTTAAAAAAAGAACGGAAAAGATAATAATAGGCGGCAATATTGGTAAAAACAAGATAACACCGAATGAAGATGCGATGCTCGATTATGAAGCTTCCTTCAGGGAACTTTATGATGTGGTAGACTATTTTGTCGTCAATGTAAGTAGCCCTAATACGCCCGGCCTTCGCGAGCTACAGGAGAAAGAGCCGCTGATGAAAATACTGAACCGCCTGCAGCAGCTCGATAACGAGCTTGGGAAGAACAAACCGATCTTACTGAAAATTGCACCCGACCTTACCGATGCTCAGATAGATGATATTATTGAAATCGTGAACAAAACAGGTATACAGGGAATTGTGGCCACGAACACCACCATTAGCAGAGAGAATTTAACTACTACCGAAACGGAGGTAGATACAATTGGTGCAGGCGGACTTAGTGGAGGTCCTTTGACACAAAGTTCGACAGAAGTGATTCGATATATTCATAGTAAAAGCAAAGGAAATATCCCTATTATAGCCGTCGGCGGGATTTTTACTGCCGATGATGCTATGGAAAAACTGAAAGCCGGCGCTTCGCTTGTACAGGTCTACACCGGCTTTATCTACGAAGGTCCCGGCATAGCGAAAAACATCTGTAATGGTATCTTAAACCGGAACTAATGAACGACCTCTTTACCTGGAATGCACTGGTAAGCCTGCTGACCCTTACCTCACTGGAGATTGTACTCGGCATAGATAATGTCATTTTTGTCTCCATTGTGATGGGACGCTTACCGGGAGCGCAGCAGCCAATGGCAAGAAAGATATGGATGTTTACCGGCATACTTGTTCGCGTCGTGCTGTTATTCCTGCTCACCTGGCTCGTACACAATCCTCTGGAGTTTCAAATAGGCGGTTACACTTTTGAGCTAGGAAATCTTGTCATGCTTGCGGGAGGTCTCTTCCTGCTTGTAAAAACAGTAACGGAAATTCATCACAAGTTGGAAGGCGATGAAGAAGAACGGGAGAAGGAAGGGAAACAACAGGTGGGTACGACGCTGGCCAATGCTGTTTTCCAGATCATATTGATAGACATGGTGTTTTCCTTTGATAGTATGATCACTGCCGTAGGCCTTGCAAAACATTTGGAGGTGATGATCATAGCGGTAGTGATCGCCATGTTCATTATGTTTCTTTTCTCAGCGAAGATTGCGGGTTTTATTCATGAGCATCCAACCTTAAAAATGCTGGCGCTTTCGTTTCTGGTAATGGTTGGCTTTAGTTTATTTTTTGAGGGACTAACCCCCATCCACCACCAGGAAATCCCTAAAGGATACATCTACTTTGCGATGGCTTTTTCTTTCGGAGTGGAACTGTTGAATATGAAACTGAGGAAGAAAAGTAAACCTGTTGATCTGCATGAGCCGAAGAATTAAGGAAACCTGCTGATCGGACCTGAGTTTGGATTTTCGACTTGATACTTGCTACCTGATACTTTCTACTTTCTACTTGATACCTGATACTCGCTAACTTTCTACTTTCTACTTTTGTCTTTCTACTCTCTACTTGATACTTCCCACCTATCACATAAACGCTATAACATTAATAAAAGTAAGAATAGACACAAACAGCAATACTTTGATTGCTATATCCATTTTAGCAGGGATTGTGATAGGTTGGATAGTTGGTATTTCGAGGCTTTGCGCTTTCATTTTATTTTTTTTGCTGGTTGCTATTTGTTTGAATGACAGTGCAAAAATGGGGTGGCGAATGAACTGTAGGAAACTTTCCGGCTCGCTTAACGACAGTTTTAAAACTGCTTAACGACCGCTTAAGCATCGATTAACCACAGGTTTAAAAAAAGAAAGCCGACGTTTTGTACGTCGGCTCCTGTATTGCTTGTTGTTTTTTTATGGAGTTATGGTGATCGTTCCAAGATCTGTCTCTGTACCATAGCTTACCTGAACGTTCTGAATCAATTCGTCCTGATAGCCTAATGCAGCGGCGTCAAACCATACATCATAAGTACCAGCAGGCAATCCTCCGAATCTGAAATAGGCATTTACAGGGTCAGGGATGGCAGCAAAGGTATCTGTACCCTTAATAGCATATACGGTGGTCAGGGCCGCTAATGGAATTACATATCCTTCTATTCTTCCATCAGTTTCTGCAGAGTAAGCGCGTATCACAGGTTTGAGCATATATTTCCCATTTCCTGTTTCATGAATTGATTTCGCTGCGTCAAAATCTATCCATATTACATAGGCGCCTCCTGCAACAAAGTTCTCATCCAGATTTAATTTTATACCACTGGTTTGGCCGGACGGTGTCGTAAGTTCATGTGACACTCCGTTAACGACTACAGAGTTATTATTGCCAAGTACCAGTCTGATCTGGCTTACTGTTCCAGCCGGGATATCGGCTCGCAGCAGTAATGTATCTAATCCGTTTCTAAAACTGAGAATATCATAAACACCTGGTCTTACCGGATTTAAGGTGGTGGTACCGCCACCATTCATCACTACCTCCACGCTTTGAATATCAAGGTATACCGCATCATAGTCTGCAGGTCCGTCTGTAAGACGCATAGTAACGCTTGCCTTTCCCGAAGTGTTATTGTTGTTGTCATCATCGTCCTTATTACAGGCGGAAAAATTGATCAAAACGGCTAAGGCTAGTACTGATCCGAATAAATACTTTTTCATGCTCAAAAAATTTTTACTGAACCATAGAAAAACTATACCGTTAGCAGCTTTATCCTTTCATGCGACCCGCTGTAAAGCAGTAAGTGCTATTATTATGTAAGTTTGCGGCATGAAATTCGACCACGTTCGATTAGTAGTTATCACAGCCATTTTACTATTCTCATTTTCCTGCAAAAGCGACAAGAAAAAGCCGACAATTCCTGATGCTCCTGCTTTTCGCGACCCTGCGGTGAAGGCGATATCTCTGAAAATTGCGGACAATCCCACCGACGCACGCCTATATTATAACCGCGGTGTGCTCCTGCACCGGATGCAAGAGGACTCACTGGCGCTAAATGATTTTGAAAAAGCAGTGAATCTCGATTCCTCACGTGCCGAATACTTCAGTGCCGTAGGGGATCTTATGTTTGAGCATAAAGACGTAGAAGCCTCGGTGCCATGGATTCAGAAAGCGGTTGAGCTAAACCCTAACGACCCGACTGCAAGACTGAAGATCGCAAAGATGTTTGTATTTATTAAAGAATATCCAAAAGCGTTCACAGAGATCAATACCGTCCTGAGGGCAAATGCGATGGTACCTGAAGCCTATTTCCTGAAAGGACTTATATACGACGATCTGAAAGATACTGCTAAGGCTATTTCCAGCTTTCAGACCGCACTTCAGGTTGATCCTTCCTATGGCGATGCAATGATACAGTTGGGAGGTGTTTACTCACGTTTGAAAGACCCGATCGCCCTGAAATACTACGATAACGCTTTTAAGCTCGACTCTACCAAAGTATTTCCACTCTATGCCAGGGGCATGTTTTACCAGGAACAGAAAAAATTTGAAGAGGCAAAGGAGGAATACCGAAATGCGATTGTTCATGACAGGGATTATGCCGATGCCTATTTTGCCATGGGGTACATATTACTCCAGCAGGATTCGTTGGACAAGGCATGGCGGCAGTTTGATCTTGTGACAAAGCTGGAGCCAACCAACGAAAAAGGTTATTACAATAGAGGTCTGGCAAGCGAAATGATGGGCAAGAATAAAGAAGCTTTGCAGGACTACCAGCAGGCGCTCACCTTCAACCCACAGTACCAGGAGGCAGCAGCCGGGGTGAAGAGAGTTGGGAAGGGAGGGAGTTGAGAAGGTAGAATGCGGGAATGTGAACGTGACAATGTGAGTCCTATCCTATCTTAATAAACAAATTAACACACAATCAATTTATCAATACAAATGGCTCTTATTGCACCATCCATGCTTTCTGCTGATTTTCTGAATCTGCAGCGTGATATCGAAATGATCAACAACAGCGAGGCCGACTGGTTTCATCTGGACGTGATGGACGGCAGATTCGTTCCCAACATCAGCTACGGCATGCCGATCATCAAGCAAATGAAAAAGGTAGCCCAAAAGACTTTTGATGTGCATCTGATGATCGTAGAGCCGGAAAAGTATTTTGAGGAATTCAAAAAAGCAGGCGCCGATTATCTTACCATACATTACGAAACCGGATTTCATATCCACCGCAGCCTCACTACCATCAGGTCGCTGGGCATGAAGGCTGGCTTATCCATCAATCCGCATACGCCGGTTGCAATGGTAAAAGATATCATACATGAAATAGACCTGCTGCTGATCATGAGCATCAATCCGGGCTTTGGCGGTCAAAAATTCCTGCCACTTACCTATCGGAAGATACGCGAAGCCAAACAACTGATCACCGAAGCAGGCGCTTCAACGCTCATTGAGATCGACGGGGGCGTCACGCTGGAGAATGCAGCAGATATAGTGGCAGCAGGCACAGACGTTTTGGTGGCTGGCAATACCGTCTTTTCTTCTTCCGATCCTGCTGAAACAATAAAAAAGCTGAAACAGGCAGGAAAATAATCTTATCTTATTCGCGTTTTCAGAATACTTATGTGGCATAAATCTCTTCCGCTTCTTGCAGTAATGCTTGTATTGTCTATTGCAGGCTTCTCACAGAATGCCACTATCTACGGCACCATAAAGGATGATCAGGGAAGTGGCATCGAACTGGTAAACATTGCCATACAGGGAACAAGCATCGGCGCCAGCTCAAAGCTTGATGGTAGCTATGAACTGCAGGTTCCCGCTGCGGAACGATTAATCCTGGTGTTCAGCAACGTAAGCTATGGAGAAGAAAAGAAGACACTGACACTGAATGCCGGTGAGCACAGACAGATCAATGTAAAGCTGAAAAAGAAGGCAAACACACTTACTGAATTCGTAAAGAAAGACGACCGCACGCGCTATGAAGCCGGCGCTATTCAGATAGAATCAAAGAAAGCCAATGAACTGCCAAGCACTATAGGCGGTATCGAGGGACTGTTAAAAACCTTCGTCGGCTCTAATAATGAACTTACATCGCAGTACAATGTTCGTGGCGGCAACTACGATGAGAATCTGGTATATGTGAACGACTTTGAGATCTATCGTCCGTTCCTCGTACGTTCCGGCCAGCAGGAAGGTCTCAGCTTTATCAATCCCGATCTTGTCAGCAACGTTAGCTTTTCCATCGGTGGCTTCCAGGCGAAGTACGGGGATAAAATGAGCAGTGTGCTGGACGTTACATATAAGCGCCCTACAGAATTTAAGGGGAGTGCGATGTTGAGTTTGCTCGGTGCTAATCTGCATCTGGAAGGCGCTTCAAAAAATCAAAAGCTTACCTATCTGGTTGGTCTTCGCCAGAAGAGCAATCAATACCTGCTGCAATCGCAACCTACCAAGGGCGTTTACAATCCTTCTTTTACGGACCTGCAGGCTTTGGTCAGCTACAGATTCAGTAAAAAATGGGAAATGGAACTGATCGGCAACTACGCCCGCAACCGTTTTGTTTTTATACCTGAAGAGCTTACTACAAGCTTTGGTGTGATTAATCAGGCGTACCAGCTTCGTGTGGCTTATGATGGAAGCGAACTTGATCAGTTCGACTCACGCTTTGGCGGCATTTCCACCACTTATCATCCCAATGAAAAACTGAAACTCAAACTCCTTGCATCGGGGTTTCAAACTAATGAAAAAGAAACATACGATATTATAGGTGGCTATATTTTAGGCGAGTTAGAAACTGATCTCGGTAAAGAAGACTTCGGACAGATAAAGAGATACTTAGGTTTTGGAGAAATTCAAAACTATGCGCGCAACTACCTGAAAGTAAACGTTGGCAATCTGGCTCACAGAGGGTCTCTTGATGTAAATAATCATTTTATAAGCTGGGGCGTTGATGCCAACTTTACGAGCATCGAGGATAAATTATACGAATGGGAACGCCGCGACTCGGCAGGCTTCACACAACCCTATTATAACGATTCGCTCGTTATGAAAAGCCTGTACCGTTCCAAATCCAGCTTCGACTACACCCGGTTCAGTGGCTTTTTACAGGACAATTTCCGTTTCAACGATTCGCTCGATCTGACAGTATCTGCCGGTGTCCGTTTCAGTTACGATCTGCTGAATGATGAATTTATCGTGAGTCCGCGGGTGCAATTTGCTTACAAGCCTGAATGGAGACATGATATCGTGTTCAAAGCTGCTGCCGGTCTTTATGCACAACCGCCTTTTTACCGGGAAATGCGCGACCTGAACGGGAATGTGAACAAGGATCTGAAAGCGCAGAAGTCCATGCACATCGTGCTGGGTGCCGACTACAATTTCAAGATGTATGACCGGCCTTTCCGCATCACCTCCGAGTTTTACTACAAGAAGCTGTGGGATATTGTGCCTTACGAATATGACAACGTCCGCATCCGCTACTTCGGCAAAAACGATGCAGTGGGGTATGTATATGGTGGCGAGGTTCGTCTGTTTGGCGACCTGGTAAAGGATGCGACATCCTGGATCAGCCTTGGCGTGATGAAAGCTATGGAGGACGTAACGGATGATAAGATCAACATCAAGGATGTAAGCGGCGCAGATAGCGCTACCGTCTATCCCGGCTATGTTCCCCGCCCTACCGACCAGCGCTTTATGATCGGTATGTACTTCGAAGACTATCTGCCTAATAACAAGAACTTCAAAGCGCATCTGAACCTGATGTATGCTACCGGTTTGCCTTTCGGTCCGCCGGACCAGCAGCGCTATGGCGATACCCTGCGGCTGCCCGACTATAAGCGCGTAGATATTGGCTTTTCCGCCTTGCTGTTAGATGCAGCTAAGAAAGACCGTCCTTATCATAGCTTCTTCCGCAACGTGGAGTCTATCTGGGCGAGCCTTGAGGTATTTAACCTCCTTGGCATTCAAAATACCTTGTCTTATTCATGGATTCAGGACCAGACGACCAACAAAACTTATGCTGTTCCTAACCGTTTGACCTCGCGTCTTTTAAACGTAAAACTGATCGTGAATTTTTAATAACTGCTTTTTATATTTTTCTGGAACTCTTTGCCGGCAAGCGTTTTGGGCGGCGGCATAAAAATATGTTGCAAAACTTTTGGCAGAAAAAAGTGGA
>DATJDP010000149.1:0-48364 GCA_035497355.1 Flavipsychrobacter sp. | reverse complement strand
TTTTCTGAAAAACCGAATAAAATAGGACGGGTCTTCATAGCCAAGATGGTCCGCTATTTCTTTTATCTGGCTGGCCGTAGCAAGTAAATACCGTTTCGCTTCCAGAATAATATATTCGTCGATCATTAGGGAAGCCGTCTTGCCAACTGTCGTTTTCGTTATTTCATTCAACTGGTAGGACGACAGATTGATTAAATCGGCGTAGTGCGAGACCTGCTTATGAGTCTTGAAATTTCTTTCCACGAGTTCGGTAAACTCTTCAAACCTTTCCTGTATATACGCATTAGTGGCCGGGTTTATACTATCAGGACTTTTACTTTGCCGGATATAATTGATAAAGAAAATTTCCAGAGTCGCTTTTATTGCATCCGTGTAGCCATCGTCTTTATTCGTATATTCTTCAAAGACGTCTGACAGAAGCGCATTTAGTCTTTCAAACGTCGCAGTTTCGGGATGGCAGCGATTTTTGCCGGCTGCTCTACGAAAGCGATGTGCTGAAGACTTTTCCGTCGGACGGTAAAACTCAGTATCAAACTCCATTAAATACCCAGTCGCGCCCGTTTTTAGGCAAAGCTGATGAACCTGACCTGGGCGCAACAGGAAGACAGAGCCATCTGTTACGGCGTGAGGTACGAAGTCAATTTCATGAACACCTTCGCCGGACTGCACCAAAAGCATGAAAAAGAAATTATGTCGGTGTAAATCGTGTTGCAAGTCACTCCCATCAAGGACATGCTCGATCTTACGGATGCTAAATCTTCCTAAAGCGGACTGTTCTGCTGGTTTGATATGGCGAACCGGAATTGCTTTCATGTTCTCTTGGTTGAATAATACCGAAATGTCTTACAAAAATGCGAAATATCAGGTAGCAAGTAGCAAGTATCAAGTAGCAAGTAGAAAGTAGAAAGTTGTGTCACATATTGGTCGAGGTATGAAGCTTTTCAGCCCTTGGAGGTAATTTCCCAGGATTCGACATTTCCTGCAGAAGAGATGAATAATGGATGAGGGAGAAACAAGGCAAGGTTCACTAACTCGAGGTACCGTTTGGCATCCCGGTTCTGTAGCTTGGCCAGAAGATGTTGTTGCTCATACCGAAGCTGCCCCTCCGTAACCGGCAAGGTCTGTGGGATAAAAGTCCAGTCAATCTTGGTACTATCAAAATGGTAGTCGCGTCGGTTAGCTTCGTTGTGGACCTCAGATAAATATTGATTGATTGCCTCAAGTGGACTTGGAGCGTTCCGGAAGCGGGTAAGCTGTGGATGGCGTGTGTATCCCTTCGTTTTTCCTTCCAGCACATGCTTTGCCAGTAGTGCCTCACGCCATAAGGCTACAAGGCCTTTATGATCCAGATAGGAGGGATGCAGCGACCATATTCTCACGACGGAAGCAATTATTAATTGTGAATTGTGAATTGTGAATTGTGAATATGAATTGTGAATTATGAATTACTAATTGTGAATTATAAATTATAACACCGAAAGTTCATGCTTATCCTCACCATCGACACTCATAATTCATAATTCACAATTCTTTTAAAGTTCATGCTTAATCCTCACATCGACATTCATAATTCACAATTCATAATTCACAATTAGTAATTTTTTAAAGCGTTTCCTTCAGCCAGTTAAAGAACTCACGCTGCCATACCAGAGCATTTTGAGGATGAAGCACCCAGTGATTTTCATTAGGGAGATACAAAAGTTTGCTTTTTATGCCCCTGAGCTGTGCTGCCTGAAACGCCTCAAGACCTTGCTCAATAGGCACGCGGTAATCGATGCCGCCCTGCACGATCATAATCGGGGTGTTCCATTTATCCACATAGTTGCTCGGATTGAATTTTTCATAGCCTTTAGGTTGTGGCTTTTGCCAGTACGGCCCACCGATATCCCAATTGGCAAACCATAGTTCTTCTGTCGTTCCATACCAGCTTTTAAGGTCAAAGAGTCCGTCGTGTGCTATAAAGGTCTTGAATCTGTTGTTGTGCATGCCGGCAAGCATGTACACACTATAGCCACCGTAGCTTGCACCGACGCAGCCTAATCTGTTCACATCTACATATGGTTCCTGTGAGAGCGCGTCAATGGCTGTCAGGTAATCCTGCATAGGCTCGCCGCCCCAGTCCTTACTGATCACCTCATTCCATTTCACGCCCCAGCCTGGCATACCGCGGCGGTTGGGCGCTACGATAATATATCCGTTTGCGGCCATAAGCTGAAAGTTCCAGCGAAAGCTGTAGAACTGAGAAAGCGCTGACTGAGGACCTCCCTGGCAGTAGAGCAGTGTGGGATATTTCTTTGCAGGATCGAAGTCAGGAGGATAAATCACCCATACACCCATTGTGTGGTTGTCTTCAGTTCTGATCCTTCGAAGTTCCGTTTTGCTCAGCTTTATGGAACTGTAAGTCTGGTCGTTCTCATGCGTCAACTGCCGCATATCGCCGCTGTTGAGATCTACGGTGAATAGCTCGTTTGCATGATTCATATCACTACGCGTAATGATAGCCTCATTGCCCGACTGGCCGATAAGCCCGTTTACGTCAAACTTTCCTTCCGTGATCTTATGCACCGCTGGAAGCATTCTCGTGTAGCCAGGAAAGTTTACGTCAAACAATTGCTCTGTGCCTTCCCATGGTGCTGAAAAAAGTATCTTCTTTCCGTCATTGCTCCAGATAAAGCTGTTCACCGTACCATCCCAGCCCTGAGTAAGATTCAGTTTAAGCGCCGACCTTTTTTTGACATCCATTACATAGATATCATTCTTATCCGCTTCATATCCGTCACGGCGCATGCTTGTCCAGGCCAGGTATTGTCCATCGGGACTAAAAGCCGGCGCCATATCATAGCCCATCATATTAGCTGTGAGGTTGATGGTTTGCTTTTTAGCAATGTCGTAATAGTAAATGTCTGTATTCGTACTTTGAGCGTACTCTTTACCGTACTTCTTCTTACATACGTAAACAAGTCCCTTACCATCCGGCGACCAGATGTAGTCTTCTGCACCGCCAAAAGGCTTTTGCGGTACATCATAAGGCTCATTTACCATCAGGTCGATAGCTTTTCCACCATTTAGCGGAGCAATGAACAGGTGAGAAAACTTGCCGTCCTCCCATGTGTCCCAGTGGCGATAGGTAAGATCCGTATAAATGTGAGCTGTGCTTTTGGGAAGATCCGGATAGATATCTTTTGCAAGTACCGGCTTGATTAAAATATCCTTCGTGAAGGCAATATATCTGCCATCCGGCGAGATGCGGATATTGTCTATGCCTTCTACACCTGTATATATAGACTGCCAGTGCTTTCCTTTATCGCTGCTTTTATGAATCGCTTTATTGTCCGTCGCATACCATACCGCTTCTTCTCTTTGAAAAACGCTTTTCGTTTCCTTCCTTTCTGAGCGTTCACCAGTTTTAAGGCTCAGCGCATAAAATTTAGTAGTGCTCTTCTCTGTTTTTACATCATAAGTTCGGGCGCTGTAAAAAACAGTTTTGGCATCCGGACTCATCCCTTCGCCATTCACCTGCTTGAGGCTCCAGAGCAATTCCGGTGTCATGCGGTCCTGCGCATTGCCTATAACGGAAAGGAGCAGCAATAACGGAAGCAAAAGTTTTTTCATTTGTTCGTATTTATTGTGTTTTAGTGGTCAGATTTAACTCATATATCAGCAATGCTCTCTTGGCTTAGTTTATCCGATAATGGTCATTAAATTGACGGAATTTTTATAAAAGTAAAAAATGTTGTCACACTTGATGGGCTGGTTCTTCATTACTTTCTATCTGTCACTTTAGGCTTTTCCTCAAAGTCCACCATGTTTTCCCAGCCCGGACGAAGATTGATTTCATTGTTATAAGGTATCACCCTTTCAGGCTGTTTCCTCTTCAGGAGATCGCCTGAGTCCCATTTGCCATTGCGATTCGCATCTATTATTACCCTTAAGGTGTATGTGCCGGGGTTTAAATGATTAAAGCGAATTATCGTATCGGCTACGGGTCGGTGATAAATGGTGTCATCTCCCTTGAGCAGCACAAAAATGTATTGATCGCCGAAGTACTTAGACGGCAAATGCACCTGCAACTTAGCATAGTCTTCATCACGCTTTGTTCGGAAGCTATAACGGGAAGGCATTGCATCATTTCCAGCTGTATCTTTTACAAAGCCCTTCAGTAAACGCAGGGTGTACACAATATTTTCCTTCCAGTTAGTAGAGAGTAATAAAACATTGGGACGGATAGTGTCAATGACACGTGTAATGTTCGCTTCCACATCAATACCCGCACTATCGAAAACAAGGCTTACCCTTTTGTCGTTAAAAGAAATAAAGGGTTCGGTAAAAAGAATTTCAATTGGTGCGGTAACATCGAAAGTTCGCCTTTTGTTATCGCTTGTGTCAATCTTTACGGTATAGGAAAAGCCTTCTCCTGACGCGGGTTGATTCATTGTCGGTTTGCTGCGGCTGCCGCCTTTTAGTGCAGTTGCCAGAGCGGTAGATGTGTCCTTTCCTTTAAAAAGATAGAGTTGAATGGGCGGCTGAGTACTATTGGACGGAAGAACAACAGAGTCCAGAAAAGCGATCATCTCATCGCTGCCGTCGTAGATCATATTATTGTTTGCGTCCTTCAATGCAAATATTTTGAACCTTCTTTCGGGCAGTCCATTAAATTGGAAATTTCCGCTTGCGTCTGTCCGTACTGCATACAAAGGTTTTTCGCGGACAACAGCGCTATCCGATTTCGCGGCATCATAAAGCAGTATCATCGCAGCGGTATCTTTTAGTCCTGTGGCGGCATCTATGACATTTCCGTTTAGTTGAAGAGAATCAAAATAGTCGCCGGTGCTGAAAGTGTACGTATAGCCAGTAAAAGGATTGTTTTCATGAATATCCTGTATTGCCTTCCCAAAGGAGATACGATAAGTAGTATTGGCTTGCAACAAGCTGTCCGGAATTTTTACGGTCACTGTTTTCTTGCTTACAGAAACATCGGGCGGAAAGGGTAGGATAGGGGAGATTGTCACTTCACTTGCAGGATTGTTGAGTCCGATAAACTCATCGAATCGCAGGCTGACCTTGTTTACTCTCGTATGAAGCAAAGAGTCTTTGGGCGTAATCTCCAAAAGTTTGGGTGGAGTAGTATCTTTTGCGCCGCCTGTTGGAGGCAAAATCTGTGCGCAGGAAGAGAAAAGGGTACAGATTATAACAAATAACAAACAGATGCGAGGTGTCGAAAAGCCCATTTGCGTCCAAAAATAGTACAATCGCATAAGCTTTAGCCGAGTGTAGACGAAAAGCAAGGCAACACGGCCCAGCCGCTATAGATAATTGAGCCATATGTCAACTTTGCGAATTTTTGCGAGAGCGTTAATATGAGGGCACACACGAAGCGGATTTATCTGAAATAATCTCCTAACTTTAATATTTCAAAGTCGGCGTTATGAAAAAGCTTTTACTTTTCTCCATTGCAATTGCAAGTTTTGCTGCCTCAGACGCACAGCAATTATCTGGTGGATTCAGAACCGGTGTCAGCCACTGGATGGATCAGCAGAAAGGAAAGTGTTTCACCAATTCTGTAGATGGACAAAGCCTGACATGGGACAAAGAGATTTTTGTACGCTACCAGACGAAGGGTAAACTGGCATTTGAAGCGAGTATGGGACAATATGCGTTCAATAACATACGGACCGACGCGAACAACTATGGAGGTTATTATGATGTTCATCTTAAAGAGCGGTCTCAGAATTTGGAATGGAATCTTACCGCTTCCTATGATGTTACTTGTCCGGAAATGAACGCTTGTCCGATGATGAAGCATTTGAAAAGCTATCTGGGCGTGGTTTTTACACCAACGCTTACCCGATATACCACCGAACTAAAGTATCGGGAAGTTAACGATGTGGCTACTTATACATCCGCAGAGAGCCGAAGGGATGATTTTTCTATATGGACCGGTCTAAGCCATACACTCGTTTATGAATTGTGCGATCATATGTATATCAGTTCTGCCTTACGCCTGCAAGTTGACCCGAACCGGATATTTGAAAAGCACTCAGGAGTCAGTTCGTATCCTGACAGCAGGGTAGGACTACAAGTAGGCTTCGGCTACAACCTACGCTAAACAAAAGAATAGCGGAGCGTGTGCAGCCACCAGTGTAAAGCTCAATTCACGCCGGGCCGTCCTTGGTTCAGTTGCTGACAATTTGCCCAAACAAACGGTGTTTAATTAATAATAAAGAGAAGTTGGCTGAAATCTATTTTGACGACAGCCGAATGATATCTGTATTTTTCTCTTTTCCACCGGGCAACCGCCAATTTTTAACTGTTTTCACCTCCGTAAGAAGCCCCTAAACCGGCTTCAACAAGGAATTCTTTCAACTGCTTTATGCTTTGTCTCAACAGCTATGGTAGCGAAGTTTAGGCAAACGTGCCGGCATATTAATACCTGTTGCCGGGACGAAAAGTCCTTCAGGAAAATTGTTTTCCCTGTTGGATATGAAGCAAAACATGTAAGGAATTAGAAAAAGCAACATGGAAATATTAAATCCGGATTGGGATGGAGGCATACCGGAAAGGTTTGGAAGAAAGCCTGCAGGCAGTTGAAACAAAGCCCTAAGTGGTTGAGAGAAAGCAAGAAGGAATCAGGGGAAAAGCTACCTGCTTTATATAAAGCGCTAATTGTCGTTGTGGTGCCGCCTGCTAATGGTTTTGCGCCAGCATTCACATGGCTTAAATTCTGTTTTTATTCGGTTTTCAAATAAAGCGGAAAACGAACTGTATCTTAAACGCCGAATATATTTGTTAACTTAGGTATAAAGACAGAGGCTGCTACCCAACGCTTGTTGTATAGATACAGTCTATTATTCTGAAACTTTAATACCCATTACTTGCCGATAGCTTTGGCATATAGCGTACCAGGTCAAACGAGTGAGTTACAGGAACTCATACAGGGCTGCATTCGGAATGAACGAAATGCTCAGGAAAAAGTGTATAAACTATTTTATCCGAGAATGATGGCGCTGGTAAGAAGATATATTGATCAGGAGATGCAGGCGGAAGAAGTATTAAATAATGGTTTTCTCAGAGCTTTTCAAAAAGTAGCTCAGTACACTTTCCAGGGATCGTTTGAGGGTTGGCTTAGGAAGATTGTATTTCATGCTGTTTCTGACTATGTGAAACAGAACATGAAGTATAACGAAAAAATTGTGCTTGTAGAAAAGGACCATTGTATTCAAAAAGACCATGCTGACAGACTATACTACAATGAATTGCTGGAGCTGGTACAAACTTTGCCTAATGGTACACGGGCAGTATTTAATATGTATGTTATGGAAGGGTTCTCGCATAAGGAGATTGGAAAAGTATTAGGCATTAGTGAGGGTACATCCAAATGGCATCTGTCTGAAGGGCGGAGGGTACTAAAGGAGAAGATTGAGAGACTGAATTTGCATTTGAAAAAATAAAAATTTTATCCACTATGGATAAAAACATGATAGACATAGACGATCTTATAAAGCAGCGGCTCAGCGGTGGTGAGGAGCGGGAAATGCCCGGCTCATGGACGCGCATGCGCGAATTGCTGGATAAGGAAATGCCTGAAAGACGTGTAGCTGGCTTTGCATGGCGTCGTATGCTTGGTGTAATGTCCGGGCTGGTTTTACTTTCATTGGTAACGGTTGGAAGCTATACCGTTATACACTCCATGAGATCGAATAAACCCGGCGGTGGAAGCACCGGAGCCGCTATTGAAAAAGGCGCCGTTGCACATTCATCAGCAGCAAAAACAGAGAGGTTAAATCCATTAAATACAGTAGATAAGGCTAGTGATATAGCCGAAGGTAACGGTATAGCTCTGAGCAAAGCAAAGGCGTACACCGGTTCGGTAAGCAAGAAAGCAGCAGCTAATACTGGCAAGACAACGACTTCAGCTAATATATCAAAAGTAAGGGCTACAAAGTCATCTAACTATAATGACCGAATCGCTTCGATAGACAGGATCCAACACAAATCATTAGAAAGTCGTACCCATCATTTGCCTGTCGCAAAATTAGAACCCGTAACTGCTTTAACTCAATTATATCCCACGCAGGAAGATAAAACTGCCTCAGCAAATGAGGATACAAAGACAGAAGTGAATGCACAAAAGGCTGTACCGAAAGCTAAGATCGCTTCAGCTAACAACTCCAACAGCAGCAATGCGACCCATAAGAACAATATCACCAGTGATAACAGTCAACTCAAAACAGTTTCATCAAAAGGGCTTACACCGGCCTTGAATGTACCGGACAAAATAGAACCGCTACGTGAAACAAGTGCAGCAGTTGCAGATAATACGAAGTTAACAACAACGCCAGCCCCTAAACAACCTGCGTTACCAAAAGACAGCATGAAAAAGATGACCGTTATTCAACGCTATGTCATCAATCCAATCACGAGGACCGGCCGTTTAACTCTTGACACTGTTTCTTTCGGCAAAATGGCGGTGGACAGACATACGTTGGCCGCTATGTCCGGTACTACATCCGAATCTGCTAATACCGATGCTATCACACCAATGTCAGCAACAGCACCCTCTCTTGCCGCAAATATGAATGCGGAGCTCAGTGGCAGTGCAGTAATGGTTCCTTTGTCGAACTTAAAAGTTAAGTCGAAAAAGACCAACAGGTGGAATACGAGAACTTTTGATGAAGTGGTAAGGGATGTCAAGTTCAATATGTCGCAAACCAGATTCTATCCAGGTGTTTCCGGCGGTATCAATTCCTATCTGTTCGGACCAAGCAATCTGGGTGGAATACAGTTAGGGTTATTCGGTCTGTTCACTTTCGGGGAAACCTGGAGTGCTATGGCAGAGCTAAAATATGTACACCGCTTCAACAACGGTTCTACATTTGAAGACAACTATATGAACATAAAGCGTAACGGTGGCAACTCATATCTTCAAAATGAAGTAAAACATTTCTTCAAGTTCTCCTCTTTGCAGAGTATAGAAATGCCTTTAGCGCTTAGATATGCAGCAGGAAGACTAAATCTTTTTGGAGGTGTGAATTTGGCCTACAATCTTGCCATAAATGCTGAGGAAAGCTGGTCTACGGCGGATAGTACATATACACCTACTTCGAACCCTCAATGGACAAATAGTAAGCCAACCCTTACATATAGCGATTTTGCAGCAAGATTCTCTATTGGCGGGTTGGCTGGTGTTAGCTGGGAATTGAGTCCATCGTTCCAGGTGGATTTCAGAGCAACGAAGAATTTCTGGGATAATGCCACAGGTGGCGGAGCTACCAAAGTGTCGCAGGAATTGTACAGCCCCCCATCATTCCAGATGTCACTGTTTTATCGTCTGAATCAGAAAAACCAGATACCAAGGGCGAAATAGGAGAAGAGCCGATTAGTTATAATGATAAAATATCGAGGTCAAATTGCGCAAGCCCTGCTGGGACAAAAGCCAGCGCCGAAACGCTTAATAGTACCATGAGCTGGAGCGAATGGCCGGTAAAAAGTATGGCCTCCAAAAGCATTCCGGATTTTTGCAAGACTATTTGTAGTTCTCTACATCAATTTGTTGCTGGCAGAAGAAATATTCCCTTACATCATTTGAGGCAACAACGACAAGCCTGTCCTTTGCATATTGCTCTATCCAGCTCGTGTACTGTTCTACCCCTGCCTGATCGAGGTTGGTGCAAGGCTCGTCGAGCAACAGAACAGGTGTATCCGCAAAAATTGCCTGTGCCAGCTTTACTCGTTGCTTCATACCAGATGAATAATCTGCTATTGGCTTATCCGCAGCAGGCCCTAGGCCAATGATTGAAATGATTTCTTCTATGGTTAGGCGGTTTCCAGAATCGGCGGAGTGAAGTGCATTTTTAAAACCAAAATGAAACTTCAGAAACTCTTTTAATGTAAACTCTTCGACGATTTCCATAGCTGGCGCACAGTAGGAAATATACGGGTAGATCTTGTCTGGCTCAATAGCGCTTTGTCCTTCCCCATGATAATAGAAAAGCTTTCCTGCTGAGGGGCTCTGCATACCTGCTATTACACGCAGTAAGGTGCTTTTACCGCTACCATTGGCGCCTAGCAAAGCATAAGCGCCGGGAGTAGTAAAGCTGAAATTGACTTCTTTAAATATCCAGTGTCGCTGAAATTTCTTACTGATGTGCTCAAGCGAGATCTTCATTCAGTCGCCGAATATAGCCCTTCATAATACCGCGACCCGTTTCCCGAACGAATGTAATGATCTCATCACGTTCATCCGAAACAGGTATTTCTGTTTCGATAATGCTCAATGCTTTTGAAACATTGTAGCCACGAACGAAAAGAATGCGGTAAATATCGAGGATGTGATTGATCTTATCAAGATTGAAGCCTCTCCGCTTTAGACCTACCGAGTTAACGCCCACATAAGAAAGCGGCTCCCGTGCAGCTTTTACATAAGGCGGCACATCTTTTCGTACCAGCGAGCCGCCGGTAACGAAAGCATGAGAGCCTATACGTACGAATTGCTGTACAGCCGTAAGTCCTGCCAATACTACATTGTCGCCAATGGTAATATGACCCGCAAGGGTTGTATTGTTAGAGAAAATGCAACTGTTACCAATCACGCAATCGTGCGCAATATGGGAGTAGGCCATGATCAGACAGTTATTGCCTATGGAGGTTCTGTTACGGTCAGAAGTACCGCGGTTGATGGTAACACACTCGCGGATAGTAGTATTATCACCTATCACTGTGAGTGTTTCTTCTCCTTTAAACTTCAGATCCTGTGGAATGGCAGAAATAACAGAACTCGGAAAGATGCGGCAGTTCTTACCAATGCGCGCACCCTCCATAATTGTAACATTGGAGCCAATCCATGTTCCCTCTCCAATCTCCACATTCCTGTGGACAGTTGTAAACGGGTCAATCTTTACGTTCGGACCTATTTTAGCATCCGGATGTATGTAAGTAAGAGGGTGGATCATTGTTTGTCTTTACGAATTATTTGCGCTACAAGTTCTGCTTCAGTCACAAGTTTATTCCCTACATAGGCAGTTCCTTTCATCTCGCAGATGCCGCGGCGAATAGGGTTCATCAGTTCAAGCTTCAGAATCAGGGTATCACCTGGAGTAACCTTCGATTTGAAGCGCGCTTTGTCTATCTTAATAAAATAGGTATCGTAGTTTTCTGGATCGCTGTAATTGTTTAAAGCAAGAATGCCGCCCGCCTGCGCAAGGGCTTCTATCTGTAAGACTCCCGGCATTACAGGATTTCCCGGAAAATGCCCCTGGAAAAAATGCTCGTTGAAAGTAACGTTCTTAATCCCTACCACGTGGGCATCACTCAGCTCGATGATCTTATCGACCAGCAGGAACGGAAACTTATGCGGTAACGATTTTTCGATCTGTGTGATATCGTAGATGGCGGGCTGATTCGGATCGTAATTAGGTATATCCGAAAGGTGCTTATTCTTCTTAATGTATTGCTTTATTTTTTTCGCAAACTCCACATTAGAAGCATGGCCAGGACGATTGGCAATGATATGTGCTCTGATCGGATGACCAATTAAGGCTAAATCTCCTACTACGTCGAGCAGCTTATGCCTTGCCGGCTCATTAGGGAAGTGAAGCTGGACATTGTTCAAAATACCTTCATGCTTTACCTCGATCTTACTTTTATTGAAAACCTTGGCAAGACGCTCAAGTTCCTTAGGACTTACTATTTTATCTACTACTACAATAGCGTTGCTTACATCACCGCCCTTAATGAGGTTATTGTCAAGCAGGTATTCCAATTCATGCAGAAAACAGAAAGTGCGGCATGGAGCTACTTCATCTCTGAACTCTGTAATATGTTTTAAAGTTGCGTGTTGCGTGCCAAGAACCGGGGAGTTGAAATCTATCAGCGTAGTTATCTGGTAGTCCGCACAAGGCACGGCCAGCATATCTACATTTTTCACAGGGTCGTAATAGTGAATGTTCTGATCGATGGAGTAAACTATGCGTTTAGCTTCCTGCTCCTGAAGACCGATGCTGTCAATAGCCTCAATGAAATCTTTCGCACTTCCATCCATTATAGGCACCTCAGGTCCGTCTAACTCGATAAGTACATTGTCAACGCTCATCCCTACCAATGCCGCAAGTGTATGCTCAATAGTGCTGACACGTGCGCCATTATGCTCAATAGTAGTGCCGCGTGAAGTGTCTACTACATAGTCAGCATCAGCCTTTACTACAGGTTTCTCGGGTAGATCAATTCTTTGAAAACGAATTCCAAAGCCTGGATTAGCAGGCTTCATGGTCATTGTCACTTCCTTTCCCGTATGGAGCCCGACGCCTGAAAGCGTGACGGCTCCTTTCAATGTTTGTTGGTTTAGAGCAGTTTGCTGCACAGTGTTGTGGTTTTTAATCCTGGCTTCCGTTTCAGGTAACGTTGCTATACTCACTTGTTTACTGAAATATTTTGATTTAATAAAGCTGTCAGTTCTTCTATGGTTTCTTCCAGCTTCAGAAGGCGTTGATGTAATTCGGGCAAATTTCTAAAAATTGCCTGACTTTTCAGAGAACTTTTATAATCGAAAGCCGGCGAGCCAGTAAGCACAGTGTTCGGCATCGTTATTGATTTGGACAATCCGCTTTGTGCATTGATCCGCGTGCCATCTGCAAGATGTATGTGCCCTACAATACCTACCTGCCCGCCAATGATACAATTCCTGCCTACTTTGGTGCTTCCGGATATCCCGCTTTGAGCCGCTATCACTGTATTTTCGCCGACCTCCACATTATGTGCGATCTGTATCAGATTGTCCAGCTTCACGCCTTTGCGGATGCAGGTAGACCCCATGGTTGCACGATCAATAGTCGTGTTGGCACCTATTTCTACGTCATCCTCGATGATCACATTGCCTATTTGCGGTACTTTTTTATAAGTGCCATCTTTTTGAGGGGCAAAGCCAAAGCCGTCACCGCCTATTACCGTGCCGCTATGAACCACTACACGGCTACCCAGAGAGCACCCATCGTATATCTTGACCCCTGCAAATATTTTCGAGTCTTCATTGATCACTACATTATCTCCTATATAGCTACCGGGAAAGATCTTTGCTCTGTCTCCTATAATTACGTTGTCGCCGATATAGGTAAAAGCTCCAATGTATACTTCCTTGCCGATTGATGCAGTTTTACTGATATATGAAGGCTGTTCTATCCCATTCTTGCCGCTTCTCGATACGATCTCGTTGTATTTTTCAAGAAGAAATGCAAAACTGCTATACGCATCTTTTACCCTTATCAGCGTAGGTTTAACATCTTCCCTGATGTCAAGAGAATCATTAATGATAATGATGGAAGCGTTAGTGGAGTAGAGGTACTCTTCGTATTTCGGGTTAGCAATAAAGCTAAGAGAGCCTTCTGTTGCCTCTTCGATTTTTGCCACATGACTCACCTTCGACTCCGGGTCTCCTTCTATTTTCCCCTTTATCAGAGTTGCTATTTGTAAAGCGGTAAACTGCATCGAAAAATTTGAAATTTCAATTTCTTAATAAATGAAAGAGTGTCGCGTCTCGGTTCGTCTTCAAGGTTGAATAAAGCAAATGTAGTTTTTATGTACGGGTCTGGCAAGAGCCTGATTTACCAGTGGATTATCGATTTCAGAGATGTCACAGGTCTTTCCGTTTTTGAGCGCGATCGTTATTCTTTCATCTTCTGTATTGTAAGTGCTGCTTGAGGTTGTACCCTTGAAAACGAAATAATCAACATCGTTATTGTCAAGGCCCGAACGTTTTTTAAATGCATCGCGCTTTTCCTGGTAGATATCGTCCAGCGGCTCTGAGCTTAATATAATCTTATATAGTTTTCTTTCCTCCATCATCTTGCACAAAAGGGAGAGAATTTTATCCTCATGACTCTTCCAAACTTTGATACTGGCGAGGATATCAGAATCATCCAGCTCACAAAACTTATTAAGGTTTTCTTCATTGCTCTCAAAATCCTGAAGGGTTAACTGATTATATAAAAAATATTGAAGAGACGGAGTAGCAAATAGAGGTACCCCTTCCCGCGCTAATTCTTTTGCCCGTTTCAAAATATTGACAAGTAGCTGTTCAGCACCTAAAACTGCTTTATGCAAATAGACCTGCCAATACATTAGTCTTCTTGCAATGATAAATTTTTCTACAGAGTGCACCGCTTTTTCTTCCACCATTAGCTCATTATCCTTCACCGTCAGCATTTGTAAAATGCGGTCGTAGCCTATTACGCCCTCCGAAACGCCTGTATAAAAGCTGTCTCTATTGAGGTAATCCATTCTGTCTACATCAAGTTGGCTGGATACGAGCTGGTGCAGGTATCTTCTCGGGTAGGCATGATCAAAAATGCGGATCGCATTGTCCAGTAGTCCGTGCTTCTCGAGGTTTAACCGCTGCATGATAAGTCCAGACAGCGTTTCATGGTTCACACCTTCTACAAGCGTGTGCTCAAGCGCATGAGAAAATGGGCCGTGGCCGATATCGTGAAGGAGTATGGCCAGACGGGCTGAAACACAATCGTCTGCCGAATAATAAATGTCCTTTAGCTTTAATTCATCAAGTGCCTTTCCCATCAGGTGACAAGCGCCGAGGGAATGATGGAATCGGGTATGAGTAGCGCCCGGGTAGACCAGGTGAGCCATTCCCATTTGCTTTATTTGTCTGAGCCTCTGGAACCACGGATGTTCGATAATCTCCATTAATTCCGGCTCGGGAAAACGAAGAAAACCATAAACAGGATCGTTAATGATCTTTCCTTTGTACATAAAACGGTAACGAGGCGCAAAGTAACGAAAACCGTTCTTCACATCGATGCTTCAATGTAGCGCCCTTATCAATAAAATAGGATCCCACCTCAGGTTATAACCTAAGGCCATATGAAGGTTTCACCATCTCAGGCAGAGTAGCAACTACTGGCCCCATTCGTCAGGTGGAATAACCGGAACGGGTTCGATCTCGTCATTTTCATTGTCCGCATTACTATCTACACTCGATCCGTATGGGATGGTTTCTGACCGCTCAAGACTCGTAGGATCATAGAACTCACAGTCCTTGAAGCCGTCAGGTGGTGTAAACTTCGCTCCGGGCTCGATACCGAGTGATTTATCTGAGTGGACTTTTTTCATAAAATAGGCCCAGATAGGAAGAGCAGCGGCTGAACCTTGTCCAAGTCTTTGGCTTCTGAACCGCAATAGGCGATCGTCGCAACCTACCCATACACCTGCCAGAAGCTGCGGGGTATATCCGATAAACCAGGCATCCGCCTGATCGTTCGTAGTACCCGTTTTGCCTGCAATGTCGCCTTGTACTGCATACATCGACCGCATTCTGATACCTGTGCCATGATCAATAACACCCTGCATCATCTTCACCATTTTATAAGCAGTATTGGCATTAATGATCTCCTTTTGCTGGGGAACAAAGCTTTTGATGAGGTTGCCGTTCTTATCTTCTATTTTCGTAATAAAGATGGGGCGGGTATTCATACCAAGGGTGGGGAACATGGTATAAGACCAAAGCATTTCGTAAAGGGAAATGCTTGAAACTCCCAGCGCTGCCGCCGGCACCTTATCTATATCGGCCTGAATACCACAACGATGAACGAAATCAACAAATGCATTGATCCCTACCTGGTTCAAAAGATAAAGAGCGGCGTTGTTGATCGATTTTGCCAGCGCTTTCTTCATAGGTATCGGACCGTATTCACTTCCACCTGCATCATAGGGATTCGGATGAAAGCCCGGAAATGACTGTGGTGAAGTGGACACAGTGCCACAAGGGTCGAAGCCGCTGTCAATAGCCAGTGTGTACAAAAGCGGTTTGATGGTAGAACCTACCTGGCGGCGGGTATCGATATTCACGTGGTCGTACTGGAAAAAAGTGTGATCTATACCGCCTACCCATGCTTTTACATCACCGGTAAATGGGTCCATTACCATAAAGCCAGCCTGCAAAAACATCTTCATGTACTTTACAGAGTCAATAGGGCTCATTACCGTATCGGTCTCATGCTTCTTATTTTTCCATGTAAACACTTTCATGCTAACCTTTTTGCTCATCTCCTTCATGATCTCTTTTTCGCTCATGCCGGATTCCTTCATGTCCCGGTAACGGTCGGTTAGTCTGATAGAACGTAGCAGATCGGATTTCAGCTCTTTGTTCCATACGGAACCATCCCTATAGCCTGATTGAGCACGGAATAACTGCTGCAGTTCCTTCATATGCTGCTCCACTGCCTGCTCGGCGTAGTGCTGCATGGTAGGGTCAATAGTGGTATAAATTTTCAAACCATCTTTATAAATGTCATATCCATCCCTGCTGTTGGGCTTGTCGATTTTTTTCAGAATGTCTTTTACCTCTTGTTCTACTTCCTGCCGGAAATAGGGGGCCATTCCCTCGTGATAATCCAGCTTGTGATAATCAAGTTTGATCGGCTTATCTTTTAATTCTTGCTCTTCGGCATCACTTAGAAATCCATACTTCTGCATTTGGCTTAATACTACATTCCTTCTCTTTAAGGCATTATTAGGATTACGGCGAGGATTGTAAAGAGTATTTCCTTTCAGCATCCCTATCAGCACTGCAGCCTGGTCTACGGTCAGTTTATCTGGTGTTTTATTGAAGAAGGTAAGCGAAGCATTCTTGATGCCATAGACGTTATCACCAAAAGGAACGGTGTTCAAGTAAAGGGTGATGATTTCGTTTTTGGTCAGATTTCTTTCCAGTTTTACCGCCAGCACCCATTCCTTAAGCTTAATGAAGGGAAGCGTGAAAAGGTTTGCATTACGACGTGGAAAGAGATTTTTTGCCAACTGCTGGGTAATGGTACTGCCACCTCCCTCTTTACCGAGGAATATAATAGCTCTCAATACTGCAATTCCATCAATTCCTGAATGCTCATAAAACCGTGCATCCTCTGTAGCCAGCAATGCATTGAAGACGTTTGGAGAGATTTCTTCATATTTGCTGGTAGAACGATCCTGTATAAAATAGCGCCCAAGTACGGTGCCATCTGAGGCCAGCACTTCTGAGGAGACTGCGCTGCTCGGGTTCTCCAGTTCCTTCATAGAAGGCATGTATCCCAGCAAACCGAAGTTGATGCCAATGATTAAAAGATTGAAGGCGATCAGTCCGATCCAGAAAACGCGCCAAAGTAGGCGCACAGGCCTGCTCCTTTTATTTTCCTTTTTGTGCTCGTGTATATGTTGTATTCTCTTTGTTTCTTTCTTGTCGGACATACTCTGCAAAGCTAAAAAAATTGATAAGAGCGTAATTTAATTGTTGTAAGTACTTCCTTAATTTTTTAATGGCAATATATTTTTATGTTTGCAACAAATCTTTAGGGTCATGAAAAAACTATTATTGAGTGCTTTAGGTGCGACGCTTCTGTTTTCCGCCTGCAAAAAGAATGATGATGACAATTCTAATACCACCAAAGCAAAAGTAATGTTTACTAATGCTGCACTGGATGTAGATAGTCTGAGAGCGCGGGTTAACACAAACAACATTCAAACGATTGCCTTCCTCGGTAGTACTGGTTATGTGAATGTAGATGCTACATCTTCTGCCACTATAGACTTTGTCTACACAGGTTCCGGCTCGGTTTTCCAATCTAAGACTACAAGCCTTGTAGCCGGTAATGCTTATTCTGCTTTTGCAGGTGGCGACCTGAATACCAAAGCGGTAATCGTAACGGCCGACGATCTTAAGGCACCGGCTTCCGGCATGGCAAAGATTCGGTTTGTGAATCTTAGCCCTACTAATCTTAATGCTATCGCTTATGTTGGGACTGCAACGGTTGACTCGAATATTGCGTTTGGCTCAGTTACTTCTTTTAAGGAGGTTGCAGCGGGCACACAAACTATTACTGTAGTTGGTGTTTCTCCTGCTTCTGCAAATCTTTCCGGCCAAACGCTTACTGCAGGTAAGATCTATACGTTTGTGTTCTCTGGTACCTTCGGCGGATCCGGAAATGCAGCTTTAAAGCTTACGCCTATCACCAACAACTAACATATTCGGCAAAAATAGCTGAAGAGGTTGCATCAAAACATTTGGTGCAACCTTTTTTATGAGCGGGCATCCCAAAGCATTTCCGGACATCAAAAAAAGAAGTTTTGCATGAGACAAAATCATTTTTGGGTATGCAAAAAACGCTTTGTCTCATGCAAAAACTACTTTGACACATGCAAAAACTATTTTGTCTTATGCAAAAATGGTTTTGTCTTCTACAAAAATCATTTTGTCTTCTACAAAAATCGTTTTGTCACATACAAAAATGATTTTGTCTTATGCAAAACCCATTTTGTCTTATGCAAAAATGATTTTGTCTTATGCAAAAACTACTTTGTTACATGCAAACCCCATTTTGTCTCATGCAAAAATCATTTCGTTACATGCAAAACTGAGTTTTGGACATCCAAAAACACGTTCATGTCAGAACAATATGTGTGAAAAAATAATCGGAAAGGTTGCATCAATCGTTGATGCAATCCCTTTTATTGGATGTCTTCGTCATGTTTCCGGTAAAAGCTTAAGGTCCTCACTGGATTAATAAAGCCGGCAAACCGCTTTCCCGCCTTTATGTGTTTTCTCATTTTCTGAATAAACGGCTTCAAAAAGCCCTCCACTTTTGCTATCTCAGCTTCAGTCAAAGGCTGCTTTGAATACTTCTGTTTCAAATAGATGTTCATAAAGCCGGAAAAGGAAGTGCCAAATTGGGGGTCAACTTCTCTGCTCGCATACTGCATAGGCGTTACATCCCCGCGGAAGATTCCCACCTGATGCAGCCAGAAAGTAGCGGCGCGGTAAGCCCAGTACGGCTTGCCGGTAGTATCTGCAGCACGGTAGCGCCAAACGTAGTAGCGGTAAATAATAGAAGGCAAGAGCAGCGCCAGCAATATCAAAGCACCGATCACAATGCCGGTTGTTGTAAGAATGCTGCGCAGCGATGCTTTTTCCTCCGGCTTTTCGCCCTGAGGTTTTTCCTGTGCCTGCGTGGTATCTGTTCGTTTTAGATATACCTCATCAATCGGAGCAGGGTCAGGGAAGCGCGCAATTATCGCTTCGCCAGAGGCAGTGCCGGGCTCCATTTTCTTGAAAGCCTCGGCATAAGACACAGCCGTTGCTTCTTCTCCTTTCTCAATACTGGCGAGCGGAACATCTACGCTGTCCCTCTTTACACTGGCTATTTTCATATCCAGCGTCAGCGTCACAGGCTCCTTTAGCTGGTATTCCTTATCGTGAAATACCATGTGCCTGATCTGCATGGTCATCATCTTCTTTAGCGTATCCACATCCTGGATGAGCCCGTCAGCTGCCAGCCATGCGCGTGGTGGCTGCATAGGCGGTGTGCCATCCGGCTTTGGACTTTCCTGAGCGTCACTGTTTCCTACCGTTGTGTCAAAATCCAGCCATCCTAAGCCGGGGAAATAGACCTGCACCCAGGCGTGTGCCTGATCTGCGTAGTACCAGTACCAGCCCTTGTTTTTATCGCTTCTGTCAACCGTAAGGAAGCCCACGGCAATGCGGGAGGGGATGCCAAGGGAGCGTAGCATGAATAAGGTAGCACCTGCATAATAGGCGCAATAGCCTTTCCTGTTCTCGAAAAGAAAATACATCAGCTTCGATGCACTGGGAATATCCGGCACCCCGGGATTGTCGGTATATTTAAAAAGAGGTTCTCCGTTCTCGTCTTTAGAAAGAAACCAGTCGCGGATGGCCAGCACTTTGTCTACCGGCGTCTTTGCATTAGCTGTCACCTGTGAAGCCAGCATGCTTATCTTCCGAAACTTCGCATCCGATGGCATATAAGTGTAGTAACTCATGAAGCGCTTATCCATCTGCTCGTAGGATGGTGCTTTTCTCAAAACTGCAAACCTTTGTTCCTGAAATTGGTGAAGCTCTTTATTATCCTGAGCATTATATATAAAATAGGCGCTATTCAGATCTGAAACATAGCTTTTAGCCCTGAAGGCAGTTTTGAACTCGTTTCTGAAATCTTTTTCAATGGTAACAGGTTGCACAAAAAAGCCTGTGCTTGGTGCCAGATAGGTTTGCGGTGACAGTTTTTTACTATAAATCTCTATATCTACAATCTTTCTGTATTTATCACCAAGACTGTTTTTTATGACTGTGGAATCAGTTTTTGTAAAGAACAGAGGCAGTTTCGAAGGATCAGGTTCAAAGAGATCGTTATAAGGAATGGTGGAGTCCCGCTCGAACGTCTCTGTAAGCGTGTCGAATTTTGTGAAGTAGAAAGCGGTGAGGTAAAGAGGATTGGGAATTTCAGTGCCTTCGAAGAAGTTATTGATATGAGCGCAAAACAGCAATTCGTTATTCCTGCCAAGCGATCCTTGAAGCTTTGTATAGTCTTTCAAGTCAAATGTGCCGTCCTTCTTTTCGTTCAGCATACTGTTTTTGCCAGATTTGCCGCTGCCACCGAAGTTGGCTACCGTTTCCTTTATCTCGCCCTGCATTTTGTAGTAAACACCAGCAAATATCAATGCGGCGAGTACTGAAAAGATGGCAAGTCTCCTTGACAGGAACCACCAAAACTTCTGCGATTTATCCTTGTAGCTGTAAATCTGCTCTGCTGTGAAGATTATATATACCGAATACAGAAGGGCAGGGGCAAAAGCCTCCATAAGGTGGAGAACTGTGTCTGTCTTAGACTTTGCGATCAGCAAAATACAGGCGCAAAGCAGAGACACGGCTACAAACACCGACCAATACCTAAGCCGAATAAAACCCCAGCCAATAAGCCAGCCCGTAATGAACAAAACAGAGAACAACCGGAACTGAACGGAGATGAAGAAGGCATCAAACTCTCCGGTGGCCAGCGTGTCTAATCCTTTATAGATGGTAAAGAAACCAAAAGCCAATAGCAGGAAAACCGGAAGAAAACGGAAACGAAAGCTGTGGAACAGAGCGCTGAGCACCATTCCTGCTGCAAAAGATAAAGTGAGTTGTAATGTGACGTTGGTAATAGCCGGAAGAAAAGATAGTAATCCGGTATTGGGATCACCGATGATGCCGAAGTATTGATTCAGGTTCCAAATCAGGAAGTACCCTATAAGGGCAGTAGGTAGTATTAAAAAAATGAGTTTCGCCAGCACTTCGTTTACCGGCGTTGCTCTCTGTATATTCATAGGTTATTGAAAGGACTAAATTTAGTAGAAATAAATTGCAGCGGGATGTTAAAAAACGACTATCCAACGGTAGACCGAAACCTATAGCGTATACTTCTCCTTAAAGATACCATAGTAAAGTATATCTATGATATCCCCCTCACCCGTCCGGAACTCTCTGCGCAGCCGTCCTTCCAGTTGAAAGCCACATTTTTCGGCAACGCGAATACTTGCTACATTGTCCGGATCGATGCGGCAGTAAATTTTTTCCATATCCATTTTTGAAAAGACATATTCAATTACTTCGCGGATGGCTTTTGTTGCCCAGCCCTTCCCTTCAAAATTTCTGTCGATAAAGTAGCTGACCTCGCATTTCTTCACAAACCGGTCAAAGTTTTTGATCTGCGCCATTCCTACCAGGGTGCCGCGTTCGTCATGTATCATCATCAGTAGAAACTCCTGGTTTTTGGCTTCCCGGATCTTTTCTTCTACAAAGCTTCTGGTATTGCTCATGGCGTTCGTATGGAACACCGTCATCGGGAAATAAGTATTAATTCTCTGTCGGTTTTTATTAATGAGGAAGTGGAACGGCTCTATATCTCCTCTTGTTATGATGCGTATCATATTTCAGGCGGCCAAATTTAAGGTCTATAGAAAGAAAAAAGAGGAAATTTGACCGATTACGTTCGTTTAATTCCTAAAAAGCTGATAATTTTTCATAAAAATCGTCCCAGGATTTCGTATTTTCTCAATTTCATTTATCTTCGCAGTCCTAAAAAGTTTTTTTAAACACAAATAATTTCTATTATTTATGTCAGTTAAGATCCGCTTACAGCGCCATGGCTCTAAGAAACGCCCTTTCTACTTTATTGTAGTTGCAAACAGTACTGCCCCTCGCGATGGTAAATTCATCGAGAAGCTCGGTACTTACAATCCATTGACAGTTCCTGCTACTGTACGCCTGAACCGCGAACGTAGCTTGTATTGGATGCAAAAAGGTGCTCAGCCAACTAACACTTGCCGTCGTATCCTTTCTTTCAAGGGAGTATTGTACCTGAAACATCTGATGCGTGGCGTAACCCTTGGTTTATTTGATGAGAAAACCGCATGGGAAAAATTTGAAAACTGGAATGGTGAACACGAAGAAGTTGTTGCCCGCCGCCAGGAAGCACATCGTAAACACAAACAAGAAAAGCGTCAGGCAATCGTAAGTGAGTCTGTACGTCGTGTTGAAGAGAAAAATGCTGCGCGCGCTGTTGAAGCGACCGCAACTGCTGAAAGCGAAAATGAAAACGCTGAAACAGCAACCGCTTCTGCAGAAGGCGAATAAATAGATTCAGCCTACCAAATTTTAAAAGCAACGTCCAGGTGACGTTGCTTTTTTTTGTTGTAACAGTCTTAAATAGTTGTTTTTAGTTTCTGAAATGTATGAAGACCATTCCTGACCAAATGACTGATTCAGAGAAAGACCACTTGTGTAAATGTAAATTTAGTTTTGCTGAAGTCTACAGCTATAGAGAACGAAATCACAGTTATACAGCCTTAAGAGTCTAAGAAAACAAAAGGAGCTGTACCCATTGATACAGCTCCTTCGTTTGTGTTCTTTAAAAGAACTACCTTATTTACTTCTGTGTTAAGTTTCCAGAGATTTGAAGACTATCAGTTACATCCGCCATATTTTTCGCCCACACGGAAGGAACGGTAACGCTGATTTTCCCATCAGTTACAGTTACAGTTGCTGTGGATGAGTTGTCCATTGACGCATAAAAAGTTCCGCTGGTGGTAGATCCGGTACCAGCCAAAATTGAAACCTCGTCATCTGCTAAAGGGGAAGACGTAATTTTGTAAGTTCCGCTGGTTGTCGGCAACGTGTTAAAAGAAACGACAAAACTACTGGCAGTTGTTCCGTTGGAAGAGCCATTAGAAACCATGTTCCCTTGTACCGTCGCGCCTGTGGTTCCAGTGTAGGTGTTTGGTCCGATTTTCCATTGGTTGGTTGTTGTGCCACCACCATTGTCATCATCTTTTTTACAAGCAGTGAATAGGGCGCTTGTAACTAGCAAAGACAGAATAATTTTTTTCATTGAAAGAATTTTGTAGCGTGAAAATAGCTATAATGTTTTTAAATGCAAATCTTTATGCCGTTTTTTTCATTAGATCCACAACTATTAAAAATGAAAATAAAAGGACACCGATTGTTAAACAGAATTTTTCCGGTCCTGCTTGTAAAAACAAGACCCCAGAAGATATTTCTGAGGTCTCAACGTATGAAATAAGAGTAAAGTATTAGTTTCCGTACTCGCTCAGGAACTTGATACGCATCATCTTCAGTTGTTCGATGCTTACGTCCCGATCCCGAAACTCTTCGAAGGCATGCTCCAGATTATCGTCATGGCTACCACGGAAATAGTCAAAAATATCTTCCTGTTCATATTCATCAAGCTCCTGCTCCAGACAATAGTCAAGATTCAAACGTGTGCCGCTGGCTACAATCGTTTCCATCTCTTCAAGAAGGTCTGGTATGGTCAGGTTCTTATTTTTTGCAATTGTGTCAAGCGGAATCTTTTTATCAATATTCTGAATGATAAAGACCTTCATGCCACTTTTGTTCACTACACTTTTCATTACAAAGTCGTCCGGCTTGGTGACATCATTCTCGTCCACATATTTTGATATGAGGTCAATGAACTTTCTGCCGAACTTTAAAGCTTTGCCTTTACTTACGCCCTGGATGCGCTCCAACTCTTCCATCGTTGTGGGATAGTTGATAGACATGTCTTCCAGCGAGTTCTCAAGGAATACGACAAACGGTGGTAACCCTTTTTCTTTAGCTACCTGTTTCCGCAGATCCTTCAGCATCTCAAACAACACTGGGTCCGCTGCTGCTGTGCCTCCTCCGCCGCCTACTTCCTCATCATCGCCATCTGCATCCTGATAGTTATGGTTTAACGCAACCATAATAGAGAAAGGTTTTTTAAGGAATTTATGTCCCTTTTCGGTAATCTTAAGCAGTCCGTACTCTTCAATATCCTTACGCACCAAGCCTTCCAGCATCATCTGTCTGATGAGCGAATTCCAGAAGTTGGCATCCATCTCCATTATCAGACCAGAACCGAAAGATTTCAGCTTGTCATGGCGATAAGTTTTTATCTGAGGATTGCTTTTACCCAGAATAACATTAACAACGTAATCTATATTAAAACGTTCATCCAGCTCTTTAATAGCATCCAGCACTATTTTTGAGCTGTCTTTTACTTCCAGTTTTTCTTTTGGATGAAGGCAGTTGTCACAGTTACCGCAATTTTCCTGTTTCAGTTCCTCTCCGAAATAGTGTAGCAATAGCTTCCTGCGGCAAACACCGCTTTCTACATAAGCAACGGTTTCTGCTATCAGTTGCGCGCCCATTTCCCTTTCACTCAGTGGCTTAGCGCGCATCAGGTGCTCCAGCTTCTGTACGTCCTTATGGGAGTAATAGAGCATACATTTTCCCTCCAGACCGTCACGTCCGCCACGACCAGTTTCCTGGTAGTAGTTTTCGAGAGATTTTGGAACGTTCCAGTGAATAACAAAGCGGACATCCGGTTTGTCGATACCCATGCCAAACGCAATTGTAGCAACAATTACATCCACATCTTCCATTAGAAACTGATCCTGACGCTTTGCGCGCAGATTAGTCTCCAGACCGGCATGATAGGCGACAGCAGAAATGCCATTTGCAACCAGTGTATTCGCTAATTCTTCAGTGGTTTTTCTGTTGAGCGTATAGATGATCCCGCTCTTGCCCTTCATGCTGTGAATGAACTTTACCATGTGCCTGAGAACGGCCTCTTTCGTGCCTTTTGGTACGATCTCATAATAGAGATTCGGGCGGTTGAAAGAAGAAATGAACACTTCAGGATTGCGAAGTGCAAGGTTCTTTACGATATCATCCTGCACTTTTGGAGTTGCAGTTGCAGTTAATGCGATAATTGGCAGCTCAGGGTTGATCTCTTCGATCATTCCACGCAACTTGCGATATTCAGGACGGAAATCATGCCCCCATTCTGATATACAGTGAGCTTCGTCTACAGCTACAAAAGAAATGTTAATATCAGAAAAGAAGTCAATATTTTCCTGTTTTGTAAGCGTTTCGGGGGCTACATAAAGCATTTTCGTCTGTCCGCTTAGAAGGTCAGACTTTACTTTCTTCTGTTGCGTCTTACTTAAAGTAGAATTTAAAAAATGAGCTACGTGTTCTTTATCACTATAGCTTCTTATAAGGTCTACCTGATTTTTCATCAGGGCAATAAGTGGTGAAACAATGAGTGCCACACCTTCACTTAATAAAGCCGGTAATTGGTAGCATAAGGATTTTCCGCCTCCTGTAGGCATAATCACAAACGTATCCTTCCCTGAAAGGATACTTTTGATGATCTTTTCCTGCTCGCCTTTAAAATGTTCGAAGCCAAAATGCTCCTGCAGCGATTTCTTCAGATTCATCTTTGATTTTGAGGTAACAATACCTGCATCCATAACAATAAATTTTCCCTAAGGTAACTTTCAGACCATCCGCAGCTTATAAATGAGGACAAGAGTAGAATTGCTCTTTCTGTTGTTTATTAAAAGGACTGCGAATTTACGATCTGGAAGTTAAAAAAAACAAAATAAACATGCAAGTGTTTTGTGAAATATGTTTTGACTGCCGCTAGGAGTACGGATAATGGGTGGTAAATTCAGTGTCTTGTTGTAAAAACCGCAGAAGGTGCGAAAAATGCTCCGGTTCTTTAATGAAATCGATATGTGTGGTGTCGATAATTACCGTTTTTTGCAACTTTTGCTTCAAATATTGCTGATACACTTCTTCTACCTTTTCCAGATAGTCGGCCGATATCTTTTGCTCATATAATCGTCCCCTTTTTTGGATGTTCTGCTGCAACTTTTCAACGGGACAATGCAAATAGATCATTAAGTCTGGTGCAGGGAGATGAAGGTCTATGATATCAAACAGCTTTTGAAAAAGCACATACTCCTCTGTTTTCAGATTCACTTTTGCGAATAACTTGCTTTTAACGAACAGATAATCTGACACTATCTTCTCCTGGAACAGATCAGGATGCAGTAAGGTGCCCTTAAGCTGTTTGTAGCGATCTGCCAGAAAGGAGAGCTCTAAAGGAAATGCGTATCGCTCCGGCTCCTCATAGAATTTTGGGAGAAAGTTGTTGTCGGCAAATTCTTCCAGAATGAGCTTCGCATCATAGTGCTTAGCCAGAAGGTTAGCCAATGTACTTTTTCCTGCACCAATATTCCCTTCTATGGCAATGAAACGATACTTCATAAACAAGGTGTAAAGATAACCGGACCGTTTAAACCTTAATGGTGAGCTTTTCTACATCAAGAGTATCAGAACAGCTTGCCAGCAGATCAGCAACCGTTTTGCCGGATGCGGGATGTCGCAAATTACTGGCGATTTCATTCAACGGTTCCAGTGTAAACCGTCGCTCCTCTATGAAAGGATGCGGCACTTTAAGGTCTTCTTTTTCGATGATATCATCATTAAAGAAGAGAATGTCTATATCCAGTGTTCGTTGTCCCCATTTCACAGTCCGCTGTCTCCCCAACCGGCCTTCTATTTCCTGTATCTTCTTTAAGATTTCGTCTGCATCAAGTTCTGTTGACAGTTCGATCACCATATTCAAAAAGCCTGGCTGGGCTTCCAGTCCCCATGCGGCGGTTTCATATACTGACGACTTCTTTTGCACGTAGCCAAATGTTCTGACGGTCTCCAAAGCTTGTTTTAAATGCAACAATCTTTCGCCTTCATTACTTCCCAAAAGCAGATATACTGTATTCATTTGCCGTAAAGATAAAGCGTCGTAAAATCCCCTTTATACTCACACTGAAAAACATAAGTCTTGCAGTTTTAGACCTGTATATTTGCTTCAATAAAAATTAATTTGCATTTATGAAGCAGTTTTTCAAAATGTTTTTTGCATCGATCCTGGCAATGGTCGTACTGGGAGTGATCATTTTTGCCCTTATAGTCGGCGTTATTGCAGGATTAGCAAGCAGTTCGAAAGACGATGAACGTAAGATAGCTGACAATTCTGTTCTTGTCGTTGATATGGACAAGACCATTCATGAATTGGGAGAGGAAAACCCTTTTGCCGTTTTTGGAGGAGACAATAGTTATTCTCCGGGTCTGTATTCTATTATCAAGTCGATTAAGAGTGCAAAGACAGATGATAATATCAACGGCATCTATATTAAGGTAAGCAATACACCCAATGGTTGGGCAACTTTGCAGCAACTACGCTTAGCATTACTCGATTTTAAGTCAAGCCATAAGTTTATTTATGCATACGGAGAGGTGATACCTCAGAAGTCCTATTACCTCGCCACCGCTGCGGACAGCATTTTCATTAATCCTGTGGGTGCTACCGAAATAAATGGTTTGGTATCGCAAATTCCATTCTTTAAAGGTACGCTTGAAAAGCTGGATGTTCAGCCAGAGATCTTCTACGCTGGAAAATTCAAAAGTGCAACAGAACCGTTTAGGGCAGAGAAAATCAGTGAACCGAATAAGGTGCAGATCCAGGCATTACAAGCCGATATCTGGAATGAGTTTACCAACGCTGTAGCAAAGCACGCAAAGGTGACCCCGCGGGTAGTCAACAGCTGGGCACTTACTGGTGTGATACAATTTCCCGCTGATGCACTACGGCTACATGTAGTAGATGAACTTGCTTATCTCGATCAGGTAGAAAGCCTTATACGTAAGCGGACAGGGAGGAAAGAAGATGAAAAGATTAACTATGTAGCATTGGATGAGTATGCAAAAGAGGTACGGAGAAATCGGGAAATAAGCGATAGTCGTATTGCGATTTTGTTTGCTGAAGGAGAAATTAGTGATGGCAGCAGCAATAACAGTTACCAGATTGCTTCCGAAGACTTCGTTGAGCAGATCAGAAAGATCAGGAAGAACGATAAAATTAAAGCGGTGGTGTTAAGGGTTAACTCTCCGGGTGGCAGTGCGCTTGCTTCAGAAGTGATCCTTAGAGAGCTACAGTTGCTTCGTGCCAAAAAGCCGTTGATCGTTTCTATGGGTGATGTCGCGGCATCCGGCGGCTATTATATCTCCTGCCAGGCGGATAGCGTCTTTGCCATGCCTAATACCATTACGGGAAGCATAGGGGTGTTTACTATGTTGTTCAACGCCGAGGGACTATTGAAAAATAAACTCGGTATCACTTTCGATGAAGTAAAAAATGCGCCTTATGCTGACTTTCCAACTGTGGTACGGCCTCTTTCTTCCCTTGAGTCTCAAAGAATGCAGACGTCGGTAGACACCATTTATAACATTTTTAAGAGAAGGGTGGCTGTTGGAAGACGAATATCTGAAGCTTTTGTGGACAGTATTGCGCAGGGCCGGGTATGGAGTGGTACTGACGCGCTGGGCATAGGCCTGATAGACGGGCTCGGCGGACTTGATCGTGCCATATACAGCGCTGCGAAGAAGGCAAATATTTCAAAATATCAGATCGTTTCCTATCCTGAGCCGGTTGATAAGTTTGAAGTTATACTACGACGTCTGAAAAAGGGCAATATGTCTTCAACGGCGTTAAAGGCTGCGCTGGAAGAAGAGATGAAGGCTACTGATTATTCCTGGCTCCATGATATAAAATCTTTGATGCGAATGAATGGAAGAGCGCAGATGGCATTACCTTTTAGGGTGGAGATAAAGTAAAGCTGTTATGAAACTCAAACTGCCCGGGCTTTTACCAATGTGTTTGCTTCTGCTAGCATCGACTTCATGCGGCAGCAACACAACTTCATCTCGTCAGAAAGCAGATACAACTCAGGACGATAACCAGATAGAGGAGCAAACAGTAAGTTATAACGCCGGTGGAGTGAGCATGAATGGATATGTCGTTTATGATCCTGCCCGCACTGGCCGGTTGCCGATCGTCTTAGTAGCACCTGAATGGTGGGGCTTAAACGACTATGTGAAAATGCGGGCCAGACAGCTTGCCGATCTGGGCTATTTGGCGATGGCGGTAGATTTGTACGGTAACGGTGTTGTTGCTCATACTCCTGAGGAAGCACAAAAGCTCACTGCTCCGTTTTATGCTGATCCGCACCTTTGCGAGAACGCAATAAGGGCTGCCCTTGCCAAAGCAATGACGTTGGAAAAAGCTGATACTTCACGGCTTGCGGCTATCGGCTATTGTTTCGGTGGATATGTGGTATTGAATGCAGCTAAGCTCGGTGTTCCATTCAATGCTGTGGTCAGCTTTCATGGTGGACTTGGCGGTGTGCCTCCTAAGAAAGATTCCGTTACTGCGAGATTCCTGATCTGCCACGGAGCGGCAGACCAGTTTGTCACAGAAAAAGAAGTTGCTGCCTTTAAGAAGCAAATGGACTCGGCCGGCATTCTTTATACATTTAAAGATTACCCTAACGCTACCCATGCTTTTACAAATCCTGCATCTACAGAAACGGGCAGAAAGTTCAATATACCCATTATCTATAATCCTGCTGCAGATACAGCATCGTGGAATGATATGAAGATTTTTTTGAGGGAAGTCCTAAGGTGATTTGACCAGTTGGTTATTTGCTGAGTGTTCTGGTTTCTGTCTTCTACAACCGGCTGTCCGAAAACGTAACTTTTCAGGCAAATTCATACATTGCACCTTATACAGCCAATAAGCTGTCAGAGGGACTAAATACAGTTTATGAAGATTTCTTTTCACGGAGCAGCAAGAACGGTGACAGGTTCAAAGCATATCATCCATATTAAGCCCCACAAAAAAGTATTGCTCGATTGCGGTCTGTTTCAGGGAATGGGTAGAGAAACAATCGAGCTGAACAGCAACTGGGGGTTTGAACCTTCGGAAATAGATCATGTCATCATATCTCATGCGCATATAGACCATATAGGTCTATTGCCCAAACTGGTGAAGGATGGCTATAAGGGCACTATTTACTGTACCGACGCGAGTGAAGAGCTGATCAAATTATTGTTACTGGACAGTGCCCATATTCAGGAAGCTGACGTAGCATATACCAACAAACTCCGGAAAAGGGAAGGTCGGTCCGATGTGGCTCCTTTGTACACCCAGGCAGATGCAGAGAGCGTTTTTCCGCTGCTGCAGACCGTTCCTTATGATACTATTCAACAGGTAGATGAGGATATAGAACTGCTGTACACTGATTGCGGCCATATTTTAGGCAGCGCCGCCGTCAACCTTAAGATAAAGGAAGAGGGAAAAGAAGTGCGCATCACCTTTAGTGGTGACGTGGGCCGATACAGCGATATTATTCTTCGTTCTCCACAACCATTCCCGCAGGCAGATTTCATTATTATGGAGTCCACCTATGGCGATAAACTTCACGATCTTCTTACTACAGCGTCAGAAAAGCTGTTGAGGGAGATAGAAAATACGTGTCTTACCCAAAAAGGGAAGCTCATTATTCCGGCGTTCAGCCTTGGTCGTACACAGGAACTGCTTTATCTGCTCAACAGGCTGGAACTTGAAAGAAGGCTTCCTGAATTGAACTATTATGTAGACAGCCCGCTTTCTATCAAAATAACAGAAATCATCAAGCAATACCCTGAGTGTTTTAATCGTCATGTGAAAAAGCTGCTGGAACAGGACGAGGATGTATTCCGCTTCAAAGGGCTGAAGTATGTCCGCGATGTTGAGGAGTCTATAGCGCTGAATACTTCCCGTGAACCAAGTGTTATTATTTCTGCATCTGGTATGGCGGAAGCGGGCAGGGTGAAACACCACATAAAGCACGCAATCGCTGATGAACGAAACACTATCATGTTTTCGGGCTATTGCGAGCCTAACTCACTGGGAGGACGCCTAAAAGCCGGTGCCAACGATATCAAGATTTTCGGAAAGCTGTATCCGGTCAGGGCCAAAGTTGATTCTATTGAAACGCTTAGTGCACATGGAGATTACGAAGATCTGAGTCAATGGCTTTCCTGTCAAAATCCAAAGCAGATACAGAAGCTCTTTTTGGTACATGGTGAATATCCGGTACAGATCAATTTCAGAGAACGATTGCTTCGTAAGGGTTTTACGGATATTGAAATTCCGGCCCAACATCAGGTATTTGGTCTGGGATTGTAAAGGCTATTGTTTTATCCACTTCAGCGTTTTCTGTGTGCCTGCGTCTTGGCCATGAACGGCTACCTGATAAACACCAGGCGAAAGAGTACGAGGCAGATCAATTCTATGCTCTCCCTGCGATAGCTGCAGGTTGGTTTCCCATATCGTTCTTCCTGCAACGTCTGTAAGCGTTAAAAATAGCTTAGTATTTTCATTTAAACGTATAAGTAATTCGGCTTTTGTTGCAGAAGGATTAGGTATAATGGTGGCTTCGTTGATAACAGATTGCATTCTTTTTATGCCTAAAGGGTCTTTTATTATAAATGTTGCTGGCAATACATTGTAATTGGTGAGCACGTTCCCTGCACTGTCAATGATCACAACATTATCAAAATATAATGTCGCGGTGTCACCTGCTGCAGATGCGGGAATGTTGAGGAAAAGGTGGCCAATTGTTCCGAAACCACTCCTTGGGAAATGGTCGTATCTGCAGTGAACGAAATCGGTGTGATAATTACTAATGACTTGTTCGAAGTTTATACTGCTATAATAGCCTATCCAGGTTTGGTAAGAATGATCAATATGCAGTGGCGTAGCCATCGGCATACCAAGTATTTTTATTTCGGCCCCCAGTCCCAAAATGTCATTCATCGGATACGCTTGTGTGCCAAGTTTGACAGGTATCATGACAGAGGTATTAGGTAAAAATTGTATGCCGGTAGTGTCAAAATAGAGATTTGGTAAAGAGGATACTTTTTCTTTCGGTAGATAAATCTCCTTTAGGTGTTGTTGATTATAATTCTGTTGTATGGCAGCAATATCCGATGGGTTAACTGACCCGTCACCGTTGCAATCAACATGTTTCAGATTGAGATTGTTGATGCCGTAACAGCCCAGTCAAGGCAAAACTGGCTGGTATAATTAATGGAAGCATTGGGCCTGGAATAGCCAGAAGCTCCGTTATATAATGCGACATAAAGCGCATCGAGATAGTTGGTGATCAAGTCGTTATTGGCGTCCCCCGGCCAGACTGAGTCTGCACAGTTTACCACATTTACATAAAATGAGTCGGTGTTTACCGTGTTGCAGCTATTGTCTGTTGTTGAGGTGTAGTACCATCCTTTATTAGCTAAAGAAGCATTATAAATAGTAAAGCTTTGGGTGTCAGTAAAGCTATTGGGGCCTGTAATCGTCAAAGCACAGGTGCTGCATGGAGTGGCAGTTACATTAATTGTATCGCCTATGCAGATAAAGGGCGAGGTGGGGCTAATGTATGTTGCAGGCGTAGTCACAGTAACTATGTTTGAAATATCAACACCACCATTGTTGCATGTTAAGTCGGCACGATAAGTCATTGATTGCGAGATAGCAGGCACGATCAATATGGAACTTGTCGCACCAAGAACAAGCGACCAATAGCCAGGTGTCGCCATAGGTGACGATTCCCATTGAATGGTTATTCCTGAATTTTGAGTGTAATAAGACAATTGAATAGCAAAGGACTCTCCTCCGCAAACAGAAGATACTGACGCCGTCGCCATCCCCGCGAAAGGCGTACCGGAGCAAGGCGGAGCTGCAGCCAACACAAACAACTTATAATCCTCTGCTTGTCCGATACCTGAATTGTTGCATGGAACACTGCCACCGAGGCGTTTTTTGATAATTCTCATCCTTAAGGTTCCAACCGTTGTTGTCGGAATCACTATGTCTTTTATCAGTGCGCTGCCAATGCTTAAAGCGGTCGCATTTGTAATGGCGCCAATTGAAATACTCTCTCCCGGATCTGTAAAATCACCGTCCTGGTTATAATCAAAATAGGCCGTTACGGAATCCGTGAAATTACCCGCAGTGGTGCCGTTTACCAACAGCGTTATATTTATTCCTGAAAGAACAGTATCAGCAATGCCCGTAAAATCTTCATAGTCGCTGGTGCTGCTCGCGGCGCTTACGTTAGTCATGTACCCAAACCGTACCTCTGTAATAGCAGAAACACCGCCAGGAAAGCTTGCAGGACAATACGTCTGCGCAAACGTGCTCTCACCTGCAGACCAAAGTGAAATAAGAAGGAAAAAATAAAGCTGTTTCATGGGCAACGATTTGCGCCCTTTACGTCATCAAGTGTAAGAGGACAGGTAAAATTAATAAATCAAAATATAGATTTATTAAAATTGTTTTGAGCGCTATTGGTATTACTAATCTGTTTCCACCCGTTTTAGGTTCATGTCCCTTACAGAAGAAACGATGATCGGATATTTCTCCAGCGTAACATCTGAAGGGTCGAGGCCAAAGCCGCGTTCTTCAGAAAGGCTTATCTTCTTTAGCCAGAAGTAGCCCTTCATTACGAACTGGTCGAAAAGAGGAAGTTTATTATCTCTCGAAAGGAATTTTTCCATTACGATAAAACGGAAATCCCCCATTACATTGTTCTTGCTCAGCGATTCGTAGCGGCTCACAACGTTCACCTCTCTGTTTTCTACCAGGTCCTCCACTACTTTACGGAACATCATCTGAATCCGATGTTCTACCCGGAAGCCAAGCCGGAATTCCACGCGGATGATCTCATTGGGAATGATGGTTTGAACTGTATATTCCATCGTATAAGGGTCATCGAGCACATCTACATGCACAAACCAGTAGATATCTGCCCGTTTAGGCTTACGGTAAAGTATAGAATAAATAATTTTATGTTCAATCTCCTTAGGGTTGTTAGCACTTGTTAGATAAACGAGGTGAGTAGCGTATTTGGGAATAGAGCGGTCGTTACTCAACTCCTGCAGGATCGATACATAGTCTTCGAGCCTTACGAACTCCACATAGCGGTTTTTGATCTTGCGCGAGCGGAACCAAACGATCATCACGAGGAAGATGGCCGTACCAATGATAAGCGTAACATAACCACCATGAGGAAACTTCTCAAGATTGGCAATTAAAAAAGAAATCTCAATAGTCAGAAATACTGCCAGGTATCCTACGATCCCTATAATTGGAACCCTTTTGATGAACATGAAATAGGAGAAAAGACAGGAGGTCATGATCATGGTAAAAATGATTGCCAGTCCGTAGGCCCCTTCCATATTAGAGGAATTCTGGAAAATAAGTATAATGGCAACGCAGCCGGAGTAAAGCAGCAGGTTGATGCCCGGAATAAATAGCTGGCCCCGTTCGTTGGAAGGATAGTTGATCTTCATGCGTGGCCACAAATTCAGCTTTATGGCTTCACTGATAAGGGTGAAGGATGCTGAGATCATTGCCTGGCTGGCTACAATAGCTGCAAGGGTTGCTATGAGGATGCCGATAATGAGAAACCATGCAGGCATCAGCTCATAGAACGGATTTTGCAAATTGGAGTTCCACCTCACTCCCTGCTGACCTAAGAGCCACGCGCCTTGCCCGAGATAATTAAGGATCAGACAGGTTTTTACAAAGATCCAGGAGATACGAATATTGGCTCGGCCACAATGGCCCATGTCAGAGTAGAGCGCTTCTGCTCCCGTGGTACACAGAAATACGCCACTCAGTATCCAAAAGCCATGGGGATACATGGTAAGTAGCTTAATAGCATAGTAAGGATTGAGGGCCTTAAGTATTGTAAAGTTGTCACTGACGTGGAATATACCGAGTACCCCAAGCATGGTGAACCATATCATCATGATCGGTCCGAAAGATTTGCCCAACGAAGCTGTACCGAACTGCTGGAAAAAGAATAGCCCCGATAGAATGATCAGTGAAATATTGAGCGTTGTAAAGTCGCCCGCCTCATGGAAAACCGGAATGTTCCTTAGCCCTTCTATGGCTGATGATATGGAGATCGGCGGTGTGATCATGCCGTCTGCAAGTATGGTGGCACCTCCTAGCATTGCCGGGAATACTGTCCACTTGCCATGCCGTCGTATCAGTGCAAATAATGAAAAAATGCCGCCTTCCCCCTTGTTATCGGCCTTTAGGGTAAGCAGCACATATTTTACGGTAGTTTGTAATGTAAGTGTCCAGATGATGCAGGATAAGCTACCAATGATAAGCAGCTCGCTGATCACTTTTTTATTGCAAATAGCATTCATTACGTACAGGGGGGATGTCCCGATGTCACCGTAAATAATCCCAAGCGCTACTACAAACCCGGCTAACGAAGCTTTACTAATATGTTTTCCCACTCTTAGGAATGCTATTCTTTTAAAAATACAAGCGACAAAATTAGCATTTTCGCAGAAAGTAGAAAGGATTATGTAGAAAGTATCAAGTACCAGGTAGAAAGTAGAAAGTATCAAGTATCAAGTATCAAGTATCAAGTATCAAGTAGCAAGTAGCAAGTAGCAAGTGTGGGGAATGACTTCGTCCGGTAAAGTCCTCAAACGCAGTCATGGAGGTAAGCAATTTTCAGCTCATCATTAGACGTCCTTATACAGGACGAAGTTGGAGCGGCCGTTAGGCCGGCATAGAGAAAAACCAGTGTGCTCTTCAGGGAGGCATAAAAAAAGGGCTGTATCACGAGTAGGATACAGCCCTTGTATTGCTAAATATAATCTATCTTATTTCTTAGCTTTTGCATCATCAGACTCTGCCTGACGCAATGCACGCGTTGTTACTACAGAAGCGATAGGGATACGTGGAGAGTTCATGATCTCCATGTTCTCAGCTACTACGTCCTGCACGCGGATGTTGTCTCCAATCTCCATTTTGTCTATACTTACTTCAATTGCCTCAGTAAGGTATTTAGGATAAGTACGAACCTTCAAGGTCTTCATTTTGCTAACGAAGCGTCCACCTGCCTTTACACCTTCAGCAGCACCTACAAACTTCAATGGAAGATCAGCAGTTACCTTGCGGTCTTCTATCAGTTCCAAAAAGTCTATATGGCTAAGCTCGTCAGTTACTACATCAAACTGTAGGTCTTTGAGAATTGCACGGTAAGTTTTGCCATCAATAGCCACTTCTGCAACCTGGAAATCAGGCGTGTACACCAATGGGCGTAAAGAGATCTGCGGTGCAGAGAAATGGATGTTTTCAGTGCCATAAATTACTCCTGGCACCATTCCTTCAGAACGAAGCTGGCGTGTTGCTTTTTTACCAAGTTCGCTTCTTTGTTTTCCTTCGATTTTTATTGTTTTCATTTTTTTTTGTTTCGTTTTCTGCGCTGAGCGAATCATCCGTCAAACATTCAGACGTAGAAAACTATTTTTTGAAAGGTCCTGATCACAGGAGACGGATTTTGTTGTATAAACAGTCTTTATTTTCTATTCAATGAGCCAATTGGCTCATTATCAAATTACTTCTTCATGCTGTGCAAAAACAGAGAACTGATTGATTTGTTCTCAAAAGTATTGCGAATAGCAACCGCAAAAAGTTCGGCTGTTGGCACTACCTTTATTTTTGGGCTTTCCCTTTTCAGAGGTATTGTGTCACACACTACGAGTTCTTCCAGTTCTGAGTTTTCAATATTTTCGTATGCTTTGCCACTCAATACAGGATGGGTACAAAAAGCCCGAACCGATAATGCGCCACGCTCTTTTAATACCTGTGCTGCCTTGCTTAAAGTGCCTGCTGTATCGCAGATATCGTCAATAAGAACTACATTTTTCCCTTTCACTTCACCGATTACGGTCATCTCTGCCACCTCATTTGCGCGCTTCCGTTGCTTATCGCAGATTACCATGTCCATCTCAAAATACTTCGCAACTTCACGCACCCTATTGGTACTACCCACGTCAGGGGACGCAAAGATAAGGTTTTCAATCTTAAGATTATCAATATATGGAATGAAAATGGCTGAACTATCAAGGTGGTCAAGAGGGATATCAAAAAAGCCCTGAATCTGGGGGGCGTGAAGGTCCATTGTGATCACTCGGTCTGCACCAGCCTTTGTCAACAGGTTCGCTATCAGTTTGGAAGCAATGGAAACACGAGGCTTATCCTTTCTGTCCTGGCGTGCATAGCCAAAGTAGGGGATAACGGCAGTTATATATCCTGCAGATGCACGTCTTGCGGCATCTATCATCATTAGCAATTCCAGCAGGTTGTCTGCCGGGGCAAAAGTGGCCTGAACCAGAAAACATAATCGCCGCGAATAGATTCCTGGTAAACCGGCTGAAATTCTCCATCGCTGAATTTTGGAATTTCTAATTTACCGAGGCTTTTACCGAATGATTTTGCAATTTTTTCGGCGAGGTACTGAGAGTTAGTACCGGAAAAAATCTTGACTGATGACTGCATGTATTGTGGAAATGGACTGCAAAGTTAGCTATTGACAGGGTTAATCAAAACAGAATTTCCTCCGCTGCCCGTGTCATAGGCTTTAACTCAGTCATTTAATAGGGAAATCGTTTTATCATCCTCCTCTCCATTAAAGAATTGATCGAGTACCTGGCGAAAAACCGGCGGCGCTGAAGGAAGATTTGCAAATAGGGTCATTGAAGACTTTAGTTTCATATTATCCGGATAGCCGAAGACTTTTGTAGCATCGGTTTCGTTGGTGTCTAAAAGTATGTGGGTAATTTCTTTGAGTCGCTTGCTCAGAGCAGGATGGTTTAAATACGCCTCTGCCTCCGCCCGGTTCTCAATGCCATAGTACCTGGCCGTTTCGCTGAATCCCAGACCTTTCATCTGCGGAAAGATAAACCACATCCAGTGACTGACTTTCTTTCCGTTTTTCACTTCAGCAAAAGCCCTTTCATAGACACCTTCCTGTGCGGTAATGAATCGTTGTAGGTGTTCTGTGTCCTTCATGTGTAAGGATTTGTTTAAAAATAGAAAAATCCGCTCGCGGGAGCGGATTTCTACCAATTAATTTATTGCTTACATCTTCCAGCCTATAGTCAAGGCAATAGTGTTCAATTTATTTTCGAGCTGTGCCGTAGGCGTTACAACGTTTGAATAGGGCAATGTATATGGTGTCTCGTTGTTGTCATACCAGGCATGTACATAGGCCAGGTCTGTGAAAAAGCGTTCCGTTCTGAAGCCTATTCCCAAAGAGCCGGTCATTTGCTTCATATCGTTGTTACTATCCTTATATGGATTGCCATAGTAGCCAAAGCCACCTCTTACAAAAAGGTTTTGCATTCTTCCCTCTATGCCGATCCTAAAATTGGAGGCAGCCTGAAACATGCTCTTCAGGATGTCGTTCCTGAGGTTTTGCTCTTCTTTAAATTCATTGGAAAACCGGTAACGTACCGAGCCATAATCTACGTACTCATAGTCTGCAGTGATAAATCCGTACTGTCCCATCATTGCTGTTGCACTGAGGATTCCGCGCCATGGGGTGGTAAGATTGTACTCAAATCTTAGCGGATCGTTGGTTGCCGTGTTTACTCCATAGGGGACTTCAGTGTTGGCCGTCAGCGATTCGTTGAATTCATCCTGCAAACTGTACCATGTAGGAGTATGGATCGCAGCTCCTACACGAAAGAAGTCGCTGGGCTTATAAATCAGCCCCAGTTTCAGATTAACCCCTAATCCTGTAGTGCTTAAAGACTCACTGTAGCGGAAACTTTCAAATCCGTTATTGGCATCCCCGCTTGCATCGGTTTCTTCAAAGAAAGCATCCCGGCTATACCGAACTGATGGCAGTCCCAGGGTAGCTCCTATCATCAGTTTTTCCTGATAGTTGCCACCAAGAGAGAAAACAATTTCACTGATACCGCCCTTTTCGGTTACCGATCGCAGTTGGTTCAAGCCAGTGTTCCAGTTGGCAAGTGTGTAATACGATCCCCCCGAGGTATCAAGAAGGTAAGACTGATAGCCAAGGTAGGCAAGTGTTCCGTTGGTAGTCACATCTCCGGGATATTGGTTAGCATCTACGGCAAATATTTCGCTGAAGCTGCTGGCATTGGGCCCTTTCATCTGGCCACTGTATGAATAGGTGCGGTTGAAGTCGGCCAGCCTGTTGATACCTATCCCGAAGGAAACCGCTTTCCAATTGCTCTTTTCATAGCGTTTGCCTTTCTCCGATCTGGTAAGGATAAGGCCAACATTACTGAAGTTGAAGGCGGTTCTTGAATCGTCGTCGACTCCGTTCAGATATCGTCCCTGAGTATTGTTGAATTTTAGCGAGGGCGTGAACATAAATTCAGACCGACGGTAAACACCTATACCTGCAGGATTGACGCTCAGCGACGAAAAGTCACCTCCTACAGATCCTAGAGCGCTGCCAAATCCCATAGATCGGGCTGTGCCTTGTGGCACAAGAAAAGAATAACGAAGCGCATCTGTTTCGTCCTGCGCAAGAGCGGTGGCAGAAATGAAGGACAGTAAAGACGCGGCCAGTAAGGAGCTACGCATATTCATAAGAGTCTTTTTTAAGTAGTTGGTTCTTGTAAATGAACTCGAATTATTAAGGCATTTACAGTAGCGATCAAACAAAAAGCGTACCGATTGTTAAAATTTCAGTGGAAATACCGATTATGATGATCTTTACCCTTTCAAGTACTAACGTTATAGAAATAGGCAGCAATGCGCATGACAAAACCTGTCGTTTATGCAAGCGCCGGCTGAAATTAGAAAAAGAATGCACAAGATACCAGAAAGCCTCATCAATGATCTTAAATCGGTAAAGGGCTTCGATGAAGATGCTTTTTTGGAAGCACATCAGAAAGCTCCTGTTACGTCTGTCCGCTTAAATCCGGAAAAACGCGTTCCTGTTTTCAAAGAAGCAATGCGCATCCCGTGGTACAGCGACGGCTTATATCTAAAGGAGCGGCCGGTTTTTACTCTTGATCCATTGTTTCATGCAGGTGCTTACTATGTGCAGGAGGCATCGTCTATGTTTCTCGACTATCTCGTTCGCAGCATATTGCCCGAAAGGAATAATCTGCGGGTACTTGATCTTTGCGCTGCACCCGGGGGGAAGAGCACTTTGCTGGCCTCTGTTTTAGATAAAGACAGTTTATTGATATCCAATGAGGTCATCAGAACAAGAGCATCTATACTGGAAGAAAACATAGCACGCTGGGGCTATATGAATAATTGGGTAACGAGTAACGATCCTAAGGATTTTGGTAAGCTGGACGGTTATTTCGACCTGATTGTGGTGGATGCACCTTGTAGTGGCTCGGGCTTGTTCCGTAAGGACGAACGCGCGGTGAACGAATGGAGTGAGGCCAATGTGCTGCTTTGCAGCCAACGCCAGCAAAGAATAGTCTCGGACGTTTGGAGCTCGCTGAAAGAGGCAGGTTTTCTGATCTATGCCACCTGTTCCTATTCTCCCCAGGAGGATGAAGAGATACTCAGTTGGTTGTCAGAAAACTTTGAGGTATCGCCGGTCAACGTGACATTCCCGAAGGAGTGGGGTATTATTACTTCCGTTACCAAAGAGGGATTGAATGGTTATCGTTTCTTTCCCGATAAGGTGAATGGAGAAGGATTTTTTATAGCTGCGGTACAAAAGAAGGAGTCTGCAAAAGCGCTTGCTTTACCCAGGTTCAGAACATTGCATGATAAAAAAGCAGCAGACCAATCGGCTATTTTAATGGATGTGGAGCGGGATTTCTCTGTGTTAAACGTAAAGGACGGTTTCGTAGCTATAGAGAGAGAGCATGAGGGAGATTTTCATCTGCTGAGCAAGCATCTATACTTGCGGAAAACTGGCATCGCTCTTGGCTCACCAGCTAATAAAGAATGGATTCCGGCACATGATGTTGCCCTGAGTATTGATCGCTCTTCTCATATTCCTTCTGTGGCTGTAACTAAAGAGCAGGCGTTAAGATTTCTAAAAAAGGAAGATATGAATCTGGCTCTTAGTGAAAAGGGATGGATGCTGATCGCCTATGAAGGGCTTGGCCTGGGATGGATCAAATCGCTGGGCAATCGTATTAACAATTATCTTCCCAAACACTGGCGTATCCGGATGGAACTGCCCTCGGACTGGGATTGATTATCTCGAGGATTTATCGGGGTTTACCGCCATTTCGAGCAGTTGCTCATGAACTTTTAAGACTTGTGGAATGACTGCCTGCACATCGTCATTGGTGATGACAAAATTGCATCGTTTCATTTTTTCTTCCTCACTCATTTGGTAAGACATTCGCTCCAGAATCTTTTCCTGAGAGGCGCTGTCCCGCTCCATCACCCGTAGAATGCGCAGCTTTCGCGGAGCATATACACCAATCATTACGTCCATCTCTTTGTAGCTTCCGCTTTCAAAAAAAATGGCTGCTTCTTTCAGTACATAAGGCGCCCGCTGCTTCTCCATCCATTGAACACTGTATCTTATCACAGCAGGGTGGATGATGTTGTTCAGTTTTCCGAGGATGGTCTTGTCTTTAAAGACGATGGCAGCAATCTTTTCGCGGTCTAAAACGCCGCCCGTGTACACCTCGTCGCCAAACAAGGCCTTAACGCTGCTTATTATGGCGCTGTCGTTTTCCAGAAGATATTTCCCCGCGCCGTCTGCATAAAATACAGGAATGCCAAGTGTTTCAAACACCTGGCATACCGTTGATTTTCCTGAGCCGATGCCGCCGGTTATGCCGACTTTCAGCATATGTTTTTATTTTGTTGCCGCAACAGCAGTTGCTGTTTCATTCTTTTTCTTGTAGGCTGCTGTCATTTCCATAGAGACAGCGCTGCGCTCAATAGTCATGAATAATCCCCGACCTACTTCTATTTGCAAGGTGCCGTCATCGTTTATACGGTTGATGGTGCCATGAATACCAGCAGAAGTAATGATTTTTTCGCCTACGCTGATGCTCTCTGCGAATTTCTTTTGCTCCTTGGCCCGCTTAGCCTGAGGACGGATCATAAAGAAATACATCACCACGATCATGCCGACCATGATAAGTAAAGATGGCATAGGACTTGCTCCGGGACTTTGTAATAATACTGTCAGAAGATTTACAAACATGTTTGCTTTTAATTTAAAATTCTAAAAAAAGTTATTCTTTCACTTCTCCTTTCAGGAACAATGTTCTTGTTCCGCGGATGGAGTTAGTAGTTAGCGTCATTGTTTTTTCCTGGTGTCCTTTTTTTCCTGCAGAGTTAAACCGCACTTTGATCACAGATGACTTTCCTTCCGGCAATGGCTCTCTTGGAAAGTCGGCCACCGTACATCCGCAGGATGCATTTGCGCCGCTAATGATCAAAGGTCTCTTTCCTGTATTGGTAAATTCAAACTCGGTTGAGACGAGTTCACCTTCTTTAATGGTGCCGAAGTCATAGACCGTATCTTTAAAGCTCATTACCGGCAAAGCAGCCATCGCAGCAGTGTCGGTGTTTTCTGCAGAGCGGGGATTGTCTACAAGGTCGGTAGACAAAAGGCCTTTTTGTTCGTCCGACTTTTTCTGCTCCTGCTGTTTGCAGGCAGTAAACGACAATAATGAGATGATGAAAAGAAAACCAAGTTTTTTCATGTCTGCAAAATTAGGACTTACGAAGACGATCCTGTTTGCGGATCTTATTTTCTTTTTCCAGGTCTTTCAGAATATTATCCAAAACTCCATTGATGAAATGACCACTCTGCGGTGTGCTGTATAGCTTTGCCAATTCAATGTACTCGTTAATGGTAACTTTTGTTGGTATCGTAGGGAAGTAGAGGAATTCGCAAACACCCATTCTCAGCAGCAGCAGATCTACGAGCGCCACACGTTCTGCATCCCAGTTGATCAGCCTAGGTTCAACCAGTTCCATACAATATTCTTTCTTGTCCAGCACACTCTGCATCAGCAGGTGGGCATACTCACGCTTTTCGGTAGATATAAGGCTTAGGTAATTAATCTTGGAATTGCTCTTAAAGAAATTGTCCATCAGCATCAGGGTCATTTCGTTGTCATCTTCCCATCCGGGTAGCTCCTCAGCAAAATGCTCCATCATCTTCTCGTTATCTAAAATTTGCTTTTCCCAGAGAAACTTAATGATGGCCTTTTCCGATTTCGGACTACGGCTGTTTTCAGCGATGTAGTTCTGATATTCGGGAGTCTTTGCAAGAGATATATAAATCTTTTTTATCCATTCTTCGTCTACATAATGGTCAAGTTTCGAGGTCTTCACCTTTTCTTCAAACGTTTGATTAGATAATACATCCCACAGAAACTCGTTGCCGGCAATCTTTGTATTCACGCTCAGGTCTTCCTTTGTAGGCAGATATTTAGACGCGCGCTGATGCGCATCCATCTCTGAGTATTGGGCCACCCTTATGGTATATAGGATAGAAATGACGAAAAGGTCTAAAGAGCGGTTTAATTTTTCATTGAGAATAGTACTTCCAAGCTTTTTGTTTTTTTCCTGTTCTTCGGGTTCCATTGTTTCCAGCGTGTACAATGTCTGCATCACCTTCACCCGTATGTTTCTGCGACTGATCATTTTTATATAAAGAACCTTTTAGCCGCGCAAAGGTATGGTTTTAGGAATAAATGAGCGGAAAACGAGCGCAATAATCACCGCTTTAACAAGGCTTTGTCTTACTGAGACGATGCCGATTTGCGATGTCGGGTGTACGCTATAGTAAAATGCTGCATCACAGACGGAGGAAATCTACTTCTTTTTATACATGCAAAACCAAGTTTTGGATATGCAAAAATGAGTTTTGCACATGCAAAAACTGCTTTCATTCCTTAATAAAATGTTGGAAAACGGTAGTATAAAATAAACTGTGTAAATAGAAAGTGGTGTAGATAAAGGATTCTATCGGTGCGGTGAAGTAGGGCGTAGCGTAGCTGAGCAGAATAAAGCCTAAGAGATAAACTCCGGCGGCTGGATTAGCCACTCATTTTTTATCTTTAAACACAGTTTATGAATGATCAGCAACCATCCATTGCGAAGGGATTTTTTCAAGCAGTTTTAAAAGCAAACAAGATTTTCAACCATTTTCCACAGTCTACCTCTGGCAACTGCCAGCTCTGCCTTCCGAGGTCTGCTTTCTGCTTCTCTGCCTTCTGCCCTCTCACTTCGACAGGCTCTGAGTAACCGCCTCCCGTCAGGGGCAATGACCGGCAGACTTGCTGCCAGCCATTGCCGCAACAGGAAGGGAGATTAGCTTACGATTTGATTCTTCATATCGCTCCATCCGCTCACTATACCTTGAGAGCCGGTTGCACGTACACGGAACCAGTATTGCTCTTTAAGAGCCAGTCCATGTATCAAGCTTCGGCAGGCACTAACGATCGGGGTTCTTGTCCATGCGCTATCTACAGATGGATCTTTGGTATATTCCACTTCGTAGGATTTAGCGTTCGGCACCCTCTTCCAGCGAAGAATTACTGCTTCGCCATATACACTCTCAGAGCGCAGGTTGACTGGTGTCGCCAGGAAATCATAACGCTGCGGGCCACGACGTTTGGCAGGCATACCAGCAAGACTGTACGTCTCCTCATTGCCTCGACTCACGATTATCACAAAGCTGGCCAACACTTTAAGCATCTCTTCCAGCTCCTTGCGCCTTTCATTGCGTGCAATGGTAGCGGCTCTTCCTCCCATCAGCGTCAGATGCTGCGCCGTGCTGAGGCTATCAATAGCGCTGGAAAGATCGGCCATCGCCACAGGCGGTGTCGCAAATATGGTGGCGTTAGTAGTCATCTTCTCATGAATGTCATTAGCGAGTGTAATCACTGCGTTGGCACTTAGTCTGCTTAGTTTTAAAGCAATTTGTCTCATAGTATCTGTTTTTTGTTTTTTTGTTTTTTGTTTTTTTGTTTTTCTGTAATCCTCCCAATTGTCAGCCCTGCTTTTCGTTTTTGCAAACTGCCAATTGTCAACTGATCTTTTTGTTAATTGTCAGCCCTGCTTTCCGTTTTTGCTAACTGCCAATTGGTAACTGATGTTTTTTCACTGGCGCTAAGGAGGCTTGTATCGTTCCATTAGCATCAGGAAGGTGTGCTTTTCAATCGTTTTTGCCTTAATGCTGTTCGCCTTTCTCTCTATGTAGTTGAACATTGACTCAATGTCGTTTGCCTTTCTCCCAATGTCGTTTGCCTTTCTGTCTATGTCGTTAGACATTGGCTCAATGTCGTTTGCCTTTCTCTCTATGTAGTTAGACATTGGCTCAATGTCGTTTGCCTTTCTGTCTATGTAGTTTAACATTGACTCTATGTCGTTTGCCTTTTTCTTAAAGGCATAGGCGATTTTGATAAAATGCAATGGGGACAGATTGCATATTGCGGGTTGTTGTACCATATATTGTTGCTTTATTGGTTTCGAATGCAAATATGGGGTGCGGGCCACCCCTGGGTATCGAAAAAGGCAACTAAAGGCAAAAGATGATCACTAAAGGCAAAAGATGGACACTAAAGGCAACTTAAGGATACTAAAGGCAACTTAAGGCAACTTAAGGCAACTTAGGAGATCTCATCGTCTGTTTATCAATCAGTTGTGATATTAATTTTTGTGGTGCTATTTTGTAAAAACGGTCGTACGTTAACAAAGTATGTTTATACGAATAGATGAAGGGAGTATTACTGTTTGCATGGAAACAGAAGGACATCTGCAGTCAAAGGGTGATAAGAAATCTCGACAGACAAGGATTTTCAGCGGCGATATAAGGAATTTATATTCGACACACTTTGGGCCCAACAAGGAAAACAGGCGCCGCTAAATCCTTGAATACTACACAAGCGAAAATATGTTGGATTTGGTTGGTGACATGCAATTAAAGTATTTATGGAGTTGTGTTAACGGCTAGTGTTCTACTATGTATGTAAGTACTCGTCAACAAATAGCCCGCCTGTGTGTCAAATGGGGAAGCGGAAACGCTGATGACTGCCATCTTAACCAAATGACCCACACGGAAACATGTTTCAAATCCAAAGACAATCAGTTGCCATAAGGGCGTTGAAAGCTACCCACGTAAAGAGACCAACTCCCGTTTTTAGCGCTTCTTCATCAATATTGAAATGCGCATTATGCACCGGCGCTGTATGCTGCTCATTGTTTTTGCTGGTGCCTATTCTGAAAAAGCATCCGGGCACATGATGCGTGTAGAAGCTGAAATCTTCCGCTGCCATGCGTAGGTTTAGAGTATGTACATTTTGTACCGTCAGGTATTCCCGCGCCCAGGTTTCAGCCTGCAGGGTAACGTGTGGATCATTGAAAAGCGATGGGTAGCCTGCAGGAATTTCAACCGTTGCTTTGGCACCAAACGATTCGCAAATCTGTGTAGTAATATCTTTTATCCAGCTATGCGCTTCATAACGCCACTGCTCGTCCATGGTTCTGAAGGTACCCAGTATCTCTACTTTGTCAGGAATGACGTTGGTAGCAAAGCCGCCTGCTATCTTTCCGAATGTGAGGACAGAAGGAATGAGTGGGTTGGACTTGCGGGAGATTACTTGTTGCAAAGAGGTGATCACCTGTGCAGCAATAGCGATGGGGTCAACTGTCTGGTGGGGAAGTGCTGCATGCCCGCCTTTGCCTTCAATGGTAATATAGATTTCATCAGCACTCGCCATGTATTGGCCGGCCCGGAAACCCGCAGTGCCAGATGGCAGGTGAGGGTAAACGTGTAATGCAAAAATGGCCTCTGGTTTGGGGTTTTCAAGAACACCAGCTTTGATCATCAAACTTGCACCACCAGGATGCTTTTCCTCACCCGGTTGAAAGATCAGCTTGATAGTACCTTCAAATTCTTCCCTCAATTCATGGAGTATCTTTGCTGTGCCCAGCAAACAGGTAGAGTGAACGTCGTGTCCGCAGGCATGCATTACGCCCTCATTCTGCGATTTGTAGGGAATATCATTGGCTTCGGTAATGGGCAGGGCGTCCATATCGGCACGAAGCGCGATGCACTTCTTTTCAGGGTTCTTTCCTTTGATATAACCTACGATGCCGGTGCCCGCTACTCCGGTTTCGTGTTCTATTCCCATTTCAGTGAGCTTAGCTGAAATGAACTTCGACGTTTCAAACTCCTGAAAAGAGAGCTCAGGGTGAGCATGGATATGATGGCGGATGGCCTGTATCTCCGGAAAGTATTTATTCGCCTTTTCCCTGATTTTGTTGATCATTTTTAAAAGTATTTATAACAATGATGTCCGGCACCACAATTAGAGGGCTGTACAGACTGCCAAGCTGTTGCATAAAGTTCTGTGCTTCGCTCCGACTACGAAAATCACCAACCTTTACCCGAAACTGGGGCTGTATATACGACATATAGGTCCGCACATTGGGATAGCGACGCATAAAATCAACTTTTACTGCCGTTGCCTTGTTGCGGTCACTGCCATTGTAGATTTGTACCCGAAAGCCGCGTCCTGAGCGGATAACGCCAGACCGACCCGAAGAAGATGAAACTCCTGCACTTGTTTTCGGCTTTAGCGAAGCCATAAGTATATCCAGGCGCGGATCGGCATGTATCATTACCCCATTAGTATCCGCAGCCACACCCTGTGCCACTGCAGTATGACTGTAAGAGAAAAGAGCGAAGAGTAGTATAGAAAAGAATATTTTCATGTCAGGAGGGTAGATTGCTTTCCTCTAATATTTTTATGCTTGCGGAACAGCCTAATCTGGTGGCCCCTGCGTCTATCAGTTCCTTTGCAAAGGCAAAGCTACGGATGCCGCCGGAAGCCTTTATGGAAATGCTGGCAGGAAGATGCTCCCGCATGATCTCCACCGCATGCACGGTAGCCCCTGTTGCAGCATAGCCGGTTGACGTTTTAATAAAATTTACTTTATGGGCACGCACAAGGGCGCAGCAACTGATAAGTTCGGCATCTGTCAGTTCGCCGCTTTCCACTATCAGTTTCATCACCTTGTTAGCAGCGTGGATAATGCTGACACATTGCCCTATTTCTTTATCCAGAAAATCCCAATTGCCATTCTTTACTGCCGTAAGATTGATAACTATGTCCAGCTCGTCTGCGCCATCTGCCAGTGCTTCCTTTATCTCTTCTATTTTAGATCTGGTACTACTATAGCCCAACGGAAAGCCGATAACGGTGGCTGTCTTTACACTGGTGTCCTGTAAATGAAGCCTCGCACTATGCACATAACCGGGAGGTACGCAGACCGCTGCAAAGCCATAGACCGTAGCTTCCTGACACAGTTTTACCACCTCATCCTGAGTAGTTGTGGCCTTTAATAAAGTGTGATCTATATATGCAGCGATATTCATGTTATTCCCCTTTTTCGATTGGCGGTTCAGTGCCTATGTGTTTAATAATTTCCTGTGCAAACTCGCTTGTCTTCAATAATGTGGCGTCATGCATCAGGTTGTAGAAATCTATCGTTACCCGCTTGCG
>DATJDP010000148.1:0-6698 GCA_035497355.1 Flavipsychrobacter sp. | reverse complement strand
ACACCCAGCTTCGAGGATTCAATCCATTTTCTTTAGCCCGTCTGCTTATCCAAAAACACGCAAAAATCAATAAAATAATATCCATTAGCCTAAATCATTTTCATAAACTCAGTCACGCTCTCCATCATGTGACTGATTTGTGCATCGCCTAAGCCGTGATGGCAAGCCATTAGCATACCGCCACGCATCACTCTATCTGCCTCTGGGTATCCTTCTTTAGCGTTTTTATGAGCACAGTTCTTAAACCCTGGCTGACGCAAGATATTACCAGTAAAAACAGTACGAGTCTGAATATTCCTCTTCTCTAAAAATATCTGAAGATCCCGACGTATGAAAGGAGCATTGTCGCGAATAGTGAGCGCAAATGCCAGCCAGCCGGTACGTGAATTTGGAAGCTGTTTTGGCAAAATGAAGAACTCTTCATATTGGGTAAAGAACTCACGCAGGCGGTGGTAGTTGGCTGTCCGCGCATCTATATTAGCTCCAAGCTTATCAAGTTGCACAAGACCAAACGCCGCACCCATTTCTGAAGGTTCGATATTGTATCCCGGCTCCTCAAATACAAATTTGGCGTCATAAGGAATGCCCTCAATCTCTACATTGAAGCGGTTTTCAATTCTTTCTGATTCTACAAAAAGAGAAGAGCTTCTGCCCCAGCTGCGCAGCAATCGTCCCCGATCGTAATACGCTTCACTGTTCACGCAAAGCATTCCGCCGTTTCCGCCGCAATTGATGATGTGTGAGCCGTAAAAGCTGGTAGTGCTCATATCGGTAAAGCGGCCGGAAGAGGCACCGTCTATCTCCGCACCAAGTGTATCTGCAGAGTCTTCAAGCACAAACAGATTATGCTTATCAGCAATGGCTCTCAGCTTCTTCCAGTCGGGCAGGTTGCCAATAAGGTTCGGGATGATCATTGCCTTTGTTTTCGGCGTTATCATCGCTTCCACTTTATCAGCATCAAGATTGTAAGTACCTTCTTCTACATCCACAAATGCCGGCACCCATCCTTTCTTTACCTGGGGGGCCACTGTAGTGGAAAATGTAAGCGCCGGAGTAATGATCTCAGCGCCAGGTTCGTAATTCAAAAGATCGGCAGCCAGGTACAGAGCTGAAGAACCGCTGTTGACCATGATGCCATACTTTTTATTGTATAGCGCGGCCACCCTTTCTTCCATCCCGCGGACATGCTTGCCCATCTGTGTGGAAGTGCGGAGAACGTTGACAACGGCGTCAATTTCGTCTTCGCCGTGTACGGTAGTACCATAAGGAACTTTGATATAATCTGTCTGTGTCATTGGGAAAGATTAGATTGCGAATGTAATAGTAAAGGGCGGAATAATAAGCGAAGGTTCTGATAAAATAAGCCGTGTATGCGGGGCAGGTTTTAGTGCCGCATTACGTCCTTTACGCTGTTAATCTTGTCAACATAAAAGAACTTTTCGCCGCCATTAGGCATCAGCAGGTTGATGCTCTTCAGGCTACCCCCTTCATAGTTGAGGCGCGCCTGAATTTTCTTACGGTCTGCAGATTTATAAAGAAACGCTTCACCGTCTATAGTCACTTTTCTGCCTGAGATAAAAATGATTCCTGACTCATCTACGTTCGTCAGCTGCTCTGTTCCGTCAGGACGATAAGTGATGGTCATAGTGCGGGTATAAGCATAGGTCTTTTCAGATTGTCCAAGCATTTTATACAACAGCACTCCCAGTATGATGATTGCGATAATAAAAACAATGCTCATTAATGTGTGGTTTTGAACACCGGTTTTGCTTTTATAGTAATGACGAAGTATAAATATAGGTGCCACCCGCTACAAAAGCTCTTAAAGGTAATACCTAAAAAACTTTCTTACAATAGGACACACTTTCTAAAGATTCACACTTGTTGATAAAAAAAGCGCAACAATCGCTGCGCTTCTGATACCGATATCTTTTGTTACTCAGTTTTATAAAAATCAATATGTCCGCGCGAGTAGTTAAGATTGTCCTCAGCAGAAAAGCTGTAAAACATCCGATAATAAGTGTTTGCAGGCATATTCAGTTCTGAATAATCGAGCGGGATATCGTGCTGTGCATTCCAGATGTGCATAGACTTTAGCAAGTAAACCTTTTTGAACTGATCTATGATAACTATTTTAAGATTGACCGGTTGAGTAGCGAATAAACGCAATATCTGTGTGTTTGCACAGGGGTTAGGATACAGCGCGTTGATAGTCACTTCGCTTTTATTATAGCCCTGAAGGTTTACTGTATCAAGCGGATTGAATAAGTCATAGACCCACTGCGGCCATTCTTCCATTTTGTAATCGTCGCTTGAGTTACCTACGCTTCCGAGCCTCTGCGCATTCAGATCGTATTGCTGATAGCTGGTAAAATCAGAGCCTGCAGCGCTATTGCCATCGTCGTTTGATTTACAGCTTACAAATAATAAACCTAACAGCGCTACTGTTAACAGTTGCTTCATGAGAAGAAAATTTACCGCAATATATAATTTCTATCCTCTTTTTGAAAGCTTTGTACTACAATTTTTCTTTGTTCATGCTTTGGTATCCGTCAGTAGCGGGTATGACTACGATCATCAAAGCAAAACGCCAATAGAAATAAATTTGCACAAAAGGGAATTCTGGCAATGGTTTATTGGAAACGTCTTTTACCCGCAGTGATGGAACAGCGCATCTCGGATGCGTTGAAAGAGAACATAGATTACAATAAGAAGATATGCCTGGGTATACCGGCCTCCAAGCTCGATCCTCATGTGTTTTACGATCAGGCTTCTTTTCTCAAAGATGCGCCCCTGCTACGTGCTTATGTACAAAACCCTAACCATATCGGCTGTCATACCCTGGGCGACTCTGAATACTTCTTTAAAGGCACACAACAACTGGAACGCGAGGTAATAGACCTGCTTGCAGTAGATATGCTGAAAGCTGCGCCGGATGAATGTGATGGCTACATAGCAGCAGGAGGAACGGAAGCAAATATGCAGGCAGCCTGGATTTACCGCAATTACTTTATCAGAAATTTTGATGCACAACAACACGAAATAGCGCTTATCGGCTCTGAGGATACGCACTACTCTATTGCCAAAGCAGCCAATATCCTTAATCTGAAATGGTATTCAGTTCCGGTTTCAGAAAATGAAAGACGGCTTGATCCTGAACAGGTGATCGCAGTATTGCAGACGGCGAAGAATGAAGGGGTAAAATACCTGGTCATCATCGCTAATATGGGCACTACTATGTTTGGCAGCGTAGACGACCCTGATGTATATGTGACAGCAGCACAGCAACTCGGTATTGAATTTAAACTTCATATAGACGGAGCTTTTGGCGGATTTGTCTATCCTGTAAGTGCAGATGATAATAACTGTTGCTTCAACAACCCGTATGTCTCATCTATCACGCTCGATGCGCATAAGATGCTGCAAGCGCCCTACGGAACCGGCATTTTCATAGTCAGGAAAGGCCTTATGGAATATGCCTATACTAAAGAAGCGCAATACGTGCACGGTATGGATATAACCTTAAGCGGAAGCCGCTCCGGTGCTAATGCCATTGCCGTCTGGATGATCCTTTTCACTTATGGTCCTTTTGGATGGCTGGAAAAGATAAATAAGCTTTTATACCGTACGGACTGGTGCTGTGGCGAACTGAACAGACTGGGTGTCTCTTTCTACCGCCACCCGAAGATGAACATTATTGCCATTAAAGCTGCTGACTTGCCGGAACCTTTAGCATGGAAATATGGCCTGGTGCCGGATAAGCACGAGGGTAAAGCCGACTGGTATAAAGTGGTGGTGATGGATCATGTGGAGCTGGATCATTTGCAGATATTCGTTTCGGAGCTCGAACATTTAAGAAATTATGAGTAGCTCCTTCCTGCTAACGTGATTCGTTAGATTCAAACCTGATAGCTATGGTATAATTATTTTGCTTTCAATAATATGGAAGCACTTACCACGGCGCCGAAGGGAACTTCGGCTTTACTATCACTGAAAACACTATATACTTCTATAAGGCAGGCAACAGAAGCGATTTGTACCAAACTACAGCCCGAAGATTACGTTGCGCAACCAGTTGCATGGGTGAGCCCTCCTAAATGGCATCTGGCGCACACCACCTGGTTCTTCGAAAACTTTATACTCAAAGAAGCCATTCCCGGTTATAAGATATTCGATAAAGACTTCCATTTTCTTTTCAACAGCTATTACGAAACTGCAGGCAGGCATCTGGGCAGAGACCAGCGCGGCGCACTCTCCCGCCCTTCCGTTGATGCGGTGTATGCTTACAGGCGTCATGTAGATGAAGCAATTGTTCAACTATTGTCTCATCCAATTAATGAAAAGTTTGAAAAGACCATCCAGTTAGGACTGCAGCATGAGCAGCAACACCAGGAATTGCTGGTAACGGATACAAAATTCATTTTCTCACAAAACCCGCTTCTACCCGTGTGGGATGAAGAAAAGACATTAGATCACCTCCGGCAAGCGGAAGACCTGCAGTGGCTGGAAGTGCCCGAAGGCGTATATGAAATCGGGTTTTATGGAGAAGGATTTTGTTTTGATAATGAGCTGCAATTGCACAAACAGTTTATTCATTCTATAGATATTAGGAGCCAGGTTGTAACGAACGGAGAATATCTTGAGTTCATTAACGACGGCGGCTATCAGAACGTGCGATACTGGCTCTCGGAAGGCTGGGAATGGCTTCATACCGATCGAATAGAACATCCGATGTATTGGTATAAGCAGGATGGTGAGCGGTATTTCTATCATTTGGATGGACTGAAAAAGCTTGATCTTTCACTGCCTTTAATGCACATCAGCTATTATGAGGCGGATGCCTTTGCGCGCTGGAAGGGACTGCGACTGCCCACAGAATTTGAATGGGAAACGGCTGCAAGGTTATTTCCATCATTTTTTACCAATATGGTTTGGGAGTGGACAAAAAGCGCCTACTCGTCTTATCCCGGCTTTGCTACAGATGAAGGAACGATCGGTGAATACAATGGAAAGTTTATGGTGAATCAAATGGTGCTAAGAGGAGGTTCTATTGCCACGCCAGAAGGTCACTCCAGAGTGAGCTATCGAAACTTCTTCCATCCGCAGATGCAATGGCAGTTCTCAGGATTAAGACTAGCGAAGGACAAAAAGGAATTCAGTTTTTGACAAAAGGAATTCAGTTTCTAACAAAAGGAATTCAGTTAGAGAAAAAAGGAATTCAGATTGTGAGAAAAGGAATTCGGTTTCTGAGAAAAGGAATTCAGTTCGGGACAAAAGGAATTCAGTTTACGAGAAAAGGAATTCAGTTTCCGAGAAAAGGAATTCAGTTCCAGACAAAAGGAATTCGGTTTACGAGAAAAGGAATTCAGTTCCTGAGAAAAGGAATTCAGTTTCTGACAAAAGGAATTCAGTTTGCAAGAAAAGGAATTCAGATTATGCGAAAAGGAATTCAGTTTGCAAGAAAAGGAATTCAGATTATGAGAAAAGGAATTCAGATTGTGCGAAAAGGAATTCGGTTTGTGAGAAAAGGAATTCCGTCTCTAGTTGGCGGAATCCGGCCAGGAGCTTTCAGAATTCGGTTAGAGACGCAAACTGGCCCGGTTTTGTAACCTGATCTATAAAACTGCTATGGCTCAGGTTCTGAACGATTTATCGCAATTTGCTGGTGATGTAGTGCGAGGGCTGACGTCAACGCCCAAATCGCTTCCTTCAAAATATTTCTATGACGCAAACGGCGACCATCTCTTTCAGATGATCATGACATTGCCAGAGTATTACCTTACAAGAGCAGAATATGAAATATTCAAGTTTCAATGCAGCAAAATCATCAGAACGATAGCCAGCGATGAACCGTTGCAGTTGATAGAACTGGGAGCAGGAGATGGATTGAAAACGAAATTGCTGCTAAAAGAACTTTATAAGCAAAACATCAACTTCCAATACTACCCTATTGACATTTCGGCAAACGCATTAGACATTCTTTCCGGAAGCGTTGAAAAAGACTTTAAAGACATTTCTATTCATCCCATAGAAGGAGAATATTTTAAGGCGTTGGCAAGCCCTCAGTTGCATGCCAAGTCAAAGAAGTTGATTCTTTTTCTGGGCAGTACCATCGGTAATTTTCCAACTTATGAAGCTTCTAATTTTATCGGTTGCATCAGCGAGTCAATGACCACAGGCGACAATCTGCTTATTGGTTTTGATCTCAAAAAGCATCCAGAAACAATACTGAATGCTTATAACGACAGGCAGGGAATAACGCGCGATTTCAATCTTAATCTTCTCAAACGTATTAACCGTGAACTAGGTGCCAACTTTGCCTTAGATCAGTTTACCCATTTTCCTATCTATGATCCGGTGCAGGCTGCAGCAAAAAGCTTCTTGGTAAGCATGCGGGAGCAGGAGGTATATATAGCCGCAGCGAAGCAACGGGTGTTCTTTAAGGCCTATGAATCCATATTCATGGAAATCTCTCAGAAGTTTGACCACGATATGATCCAGCAGTTCGCATCCAACAATGGACTGAAAATCAATCAGACGTTTACAGACAGCCGAAGCATGTTTGCCGACGTGATGTTTGAAAAATCATAAATCATCACGATTCAGATAAATGATATTCGGCGCCTTTACGAAACGGCTCTGGTAACGATATTGCAGTTCGGAGGTCAGCAGCACTCTGAATAAAGTTGAATTGGTTG
>DATJDP010000147.1:0-23367 GCA_035497355.1 Flavipsychrobacter sp. | reverse complement strand
CCAGATGTAGGAGGTGCAGCAGTGGTTGTGACCGCATACTCATAACCCTGTGAGCCAGTAACTGCACTCCAGCTAAAATCTGCACTTGTCATTGTAATATTCGAAGAAGTAACGCCTGTAGGAACGGGACAAATCGGCCCTGTTAAAATATTAAAACCGAAATCAGCCAGACGGCCGTCGGCGCTTGCAGTAGTGGAGGTAACGCTGCCATACATACGACGATTGGATGTAGTAGGTGTCTGTGGAATAGTGAAGCCACCCGAATAAGCAGTTTGAGAAACCTCTACTACAAAGTTTTGGGCATTATTATAGTAAAAAGGGGTTTGCAGTGTAATCTGGATCCACCCGCCTACCACTACTCCCGTAAACGTTTGAGAAGCGGAAGTAAAAACGGTAGTAAGACCAGTTGTAAATGCTCCGGCAATAAAACTAGTAAGCGTCGTAGCCCCCATTTTGATCGTCAGATTGGTAAATGTAGGATTGCCGATCGGCGTGGAACCTACTTTAAAAAAGACGTCTGTAATGTTTCCTGAGGGTGCTGTAGCAAAATCAGATGGGTAATAAACCCACTGAACCTTGTTGCTGCTGGATGTGTTAAATGGAAATGAATTATTGATCGACCCTGTAGTCAAAGAATATTGGGGAGTCTGAGCATAAACAAGGCTTGCAGATAGCAGAAAGAGCAACAAAAAGCAAACGCTTTTAATAGTTTTTTTAATTGAGCCTTTATCAATTTTCTGATTAAAGTCCCTCGAAACATGCGAGTAAGCATTTTTCATGTTAAAAGCATTTTTATAATGAGTATTCAATTCCTTTTAAAAGTATAAAAAAGAAATACTAAAGACAAGAGGATAATAAAACAAAAAGCCATCCCGTTGGATGGCTTTTTGTTATAAATATTCGAATCTTATTGTTTTTGTATTCTCATTGTTTTTGTATTCTCATTGTTTTTGTGTTTTCACCATCGCGGTAGCGCAATAAGTACAAACCACTAGATACATTTTTTAGGTTCAGTTGGCCTTTGTCACTGTTTAGCTCTATCTGGTCGATCAGTTTTCCTGAAAGATCGAGAAGCATCACTGTACCCTTTCCTTTCATTATTCCCTTCACTTCTATGTTCAGTACTTCTTTCACCGGATTAGGATAAACATTTAATGAAAAATCTTTATTTCCCGCAACCGTAACTATAGAAGTAGCATAAGTGTTGAATGCCGTCGTTTTCCATTCTGACAGGTCACTGCTGCTACATAGTGCCCGAACATGGAAATAATAGTTGGTAGATGGTTGTAACGCATTTACACTAACATTGGTGTTTGCAGTATAGAAGCCTGTTGGACTTGGTGTAGAAGAGGTAGAGACTCCATACTCATAGTTTTGAGCAGACCCTACCGGACTCCAGCTAAACGAAGCAGAGTTGGATGTAATATTAGTTACAGTTGCAGTAGAAGGTGCTGTACATATTGCCGGAGTGCTAAATGGAATATCGATCCAAGGGGAGAAATTGAACGTATCACATCTTACGCGTAGGTGCAAATAGTAGCTTGTTCCGCTGTAAAGATTCTGTGGAGTAATCACATTATAGTTAATGGCTAATGCTCCCGATGTTGGTGGGAATGAATTATTGTCAATGAAGTACTCATATCCATAAATACCGGGATAGCCCTGCCATGTCATCTGTGCGGTATGAGCGGTAATTCCTGTTATCTGAACATTGGATGGATTAAAAATGAGGCAGGTTGGTGAAGTGGTGAATGAATCCAGAATCCATGCAGAGTAGTTGCCAACGGTTCCGCAATGGGTTCGTATATGAACATAATATTTGGTATTGGCAGTAAGTCCCGTAGCACTATAAAACGTATCGGTTGTTGCCGTACCGCTTGAAGGCGCAGCAAAGCTCATATCAACCGCATATTCATATCCTGACACACTTGTTATAGTAGCGCTATTCCAGCTGATATTTGCGCCGTGCATATTCACATCCGCGATAGCCATAGCAGCCGGCGCAAAACAGGGTGGATAAGGATTAGTAAATTGAACGTATAGATCGCCTGCAGTAGTACCGCAATTTGAGCGAACGTGCGCATAGTAGATAGTACCAGGTATAAGCCCCGATATAGTAGCAGTGGTATTGTTAGTGGTAAGCCAGGTCGTTGGCGGGGCAACAGATTGAGATACCTGATACTGATAATTGATCACTCCAGGCGTACTTGTTCCTGGCCAGGTAAAGGTGACGCTGCCCGGTACATTGGTGACAATAGAAGGAGCTCCGGCACTCGGGCAGGCAAGTGTTGTGAAGGAAACGGAATTCCAGATCGAGAAAGAGGTAGCACTGCATTTATTCCTAACCCAGGCATAGTAAGTCGTTCCCGGAGTTAAACCGGTTGGAGAATAAGTCGTAGCAGTTGTAAATGTTCCTGATACGGGTGCTGTGTTAGTTGTTGTAATTGCATATTCGTATCCCACAGAGCCCGTGACAGTAGCCCAGTTGATAGTCGCTCCGGTAGTAGTAATGTTCGCAGCAGGGGCCGTTACACTGGTAGTCGGTACACAAGGTTGGTGGTCTATAGTAACAGCCATTACATTGATCGTTCCATTGCTCCCTGTTTTATTGACAGTAATGCTCGCAATTTGCTTTGAATACTGAGCAATAGGCATTGTAAACTTATATTCATAAAGACGCGGATTAATGGTGGAAGGAGCGTCCAAAACGCCGGTAGTACGGTTTACACGTCCGATACCCTGAATGGCATAGGAAGGATAGCCAAACCAGTCAGCTACCGTAAATGATGGAAAGGTGTAAAAAGTATTGTCTGTAAAGGTCACTTTCAGCGTCGCTCCTACCGTTGTTATAACGTCTCCCGCAGCAGCAAGTATATAAATGTCGCCGATGTATGTTTGATTGGATAAAGTGAGTGTACCGGAAGATACCCCTGAAAGACGAAGTGAATTATTGCCTGTCGTTGTAACGTTGGCCAGTTGGAATGACACTCCGGTTGTTTGCACACTGTTGATAGTTCCGGTAGCAGGCAAAAAGTTAGTCGGCAATGGACTGGTGGCCGTTTGCTGATAATCGGAGGCAACTAAACAATACACTGTATTGTCAAACGCGGCGGTCGTGGAAGCCGATGGTAAACCGACTCCGTTTGCAATAACATCTGCTGTAAAGCCTGTAACGGTAACCGGCACATATATTGCCTTTGCGCTACCAAACAGCAGAAGGCTTAAAGCTGCGGTAAATACCGGTTTAAAAAAAGTAAAACTACTCTTCATTTATCTCATTTTAAGAGTTAAGAATCAGATCAGAATGCTAAATAAAGCTAATGTAATCATTTCACTCAAAAAAAGCATTTTCCCATTATTATTTGCGATTCAGCAACAAACTAAACTGTCTCTTCACATAGACGTTTACCAGCGCAGAAAAGTTTGAATTCAATTGACAATAAGCTCGTTTTAGTTACGAAATGAAGACTTCTTTAAACGAAAGTCCGCCCTGCAACTGCTCTTATACCAGAAAAAGACCAAATCCATGCATTTAATACCGCATTTATAGCGGATAACAGGTCCAAACACCAAGTATATATTAGATTCTCTTCACTACGTGAGCGAAACGACGTTTCGCTCACGTAGAAACTTCAACATCATGAGCGAAATGACGTTTCGCTCATGTAAAAACCTCTACATTATGAGCGAAAGCACTTTTCGCTCATGTAGAAACGTCTACAACATGAGCGAAACGTCGTTTCGCTCATGTTGTAGACTCCGGAACCGAGAGAATTGATTAAAATACTTTGGGATTTGTGGAAAAGGACGTGTCATAGCCTGTGATTGTGGTTTGGATCTACAATGTGTTGGCTTTATACATTATATGAAGTGGCACGTCTATACATATCTTGTCGGGAAGGAGATGTGGAGAAGGATAAATATTGCCGATACTCTCTATTCCAAACTCAGGTTTGTATCGCAAGATGATTGATGACAATAAGATAACGTAAAGGGAAGGCAAAAAAAGAGACCGTGTCAAATGACACGGTCTCTTCAGCATTATTATAAAAAAAGTGGCTTATTTGTTATTACCAGCTTCCTTTTCTGCATTCTTCATTTTCTCTTTCAGCTCAGCAAGTGCTCCGAGATCACCAAGTGTAGGCTTTTCAACCTTGCTCTGTACATTCTTTACAGCTTTTTTAGTGTTCTCATCGTCTGCTCTCGCAGCTTTGCGTGTAGCATCCTTTTCTTCTGCCTTGCTTTGTTCCCAAACGCGGGCGTGAGATACCATGATGCGTTTATCATTACGGTCGAATTCGATGATCATAAATGGCAGTGTTTCATCCGCTTCTACGTTAGAGCCATCTTCCTTACGCAAATGGCGTGCAGGACAATAAGCTTCTAAACCGTACTGCAACTGAACAGTAGCACCTTTTTCATCTTTACGGGTAACGTGACCTTCATGGATAGAACCGATTGGGAATACTGATTCAAATGTATTCCATGGGTCTTCTTCCACTTGTTTGTGTCCAAGAGCAAGCTTGCGGTTTTCTTTATCAATGCTCAGGATCACTACTTCAATCTCGTCGCCAACCTTTGTGAATTCGCTTGGGTGATTGAAACGCTTGATCCAGCTAAGATCACTGATGTGGATCATACCGCCGATACCTGTTTCCAGTTCAACAAACACACCATAAGGAGTAATGTTCTTCACCACGCCTTTATGACGGCTGTCAACAGGATATTTATTTTCAATAGTATCCCATGGATCTTCAGTAAGTTGTTTGATCGACAAGCTCATCTTGCGCTCATCCTTATCCAGAGTTACAACCACTGCTTCATACTCGTCGCCCATCTTGAAGAACTCCTTCGCATTGATCGGCTGAGAAGACCATGTTATTTCAGATACGTGCACCAGACCTTCTACACCAGGCAGAATCTCAAGGAATGCACCGTAATCTTCGATGTTTACTACCTTACCTTTTACTTTAGCACCTTCTTTGATATCTTCAGAAAGACTATCCCAAGGGTGTGCAGTAAGTTGTTTCAGACCAAGACTGATACGTTTTTTCTCGTCGTCAAAGTCAAGAACAACCACATTCAGTTTTTGTCCGTTTTCCAACACTTCGCTTGGGTGGTTAATACGTCCCCAGCTGATGTCAGTAATATAAAGCAGACCATCTACCCCACCAAGATCGATAAATGCACCGAAATCAGTTACATTCTTCACAGTACCTTCCAGTACCTGACCTTTCTCAAGCTGGCCAATGATCACACTACGTTGTTGCTCGATATCGCTCTCAATCAGTGCTTTGTGAGAAACTACGGCATTGCGGATCGCTTCATTGATCTTCACAACCTTAAAGTCCATAGTTTTTCCAACATACTGATCGTAGTCAGTAACCGGCTTCACATCAATCTGAGACCCTGGCAGGAACGTTTCAAGACCATGTACATCAACGATAAGACCACCTTTAGTCTTGGATGTAATAGTACCTGTAACAACTTCGCCTGTCTTGTAGTACTCAACGATGTCTTGCCATGCACGTGTTGCACGAGCCATTTTGCGGCTTAGGTGAAGATGGCCGTTACGGTCTTCTTTTTCCACTACCATTACTTCAACCTCATCACCTGTCTTTAAGCCTTGCAGATCGCGAAACTCATTCAGGGATATAAGGCCATCTGATTTGAACCCGATATTTACAATTGCATCTGTTTTGGTAACACCTACAATTATACCGGTAAGCAATTCAGAGTCTGATACTTGCTTAAAAGTAGTATCATACACCTTTTCCAGTTGCTCGCGCTTTTCCTGAGAATAGCTGGCAACATTGCGTTTGTCAACGCTCCAGTCGAAATCATCATGTGCAGTTGATTCGACTTTCGTTTCGTTCTGAGGCGCAGCCACGGTCTGAACGTCCTGATTTTGTTCTTCAGTTCCAGGATTCTGATTTTGATTGTTTGTTAATTGATTTTCTTCCAAATTTTTGGTCCTCCTTTTGAGTGAAATTTTTTGGGAGTGCAAAGATATGGATATATTAAGGAAAGGGGCAAAATAAATTTGCTACTTCAGCCTTTTAAAAGAACGCGTAGGTGCGTTGTATCCAGAGCTATAATTCTACCGAAGGGAGCGGCTCCTGTCTTAGATCGAACTTTACACGAAAGATTTTCGCTGTAAACAGGCCTGCTGCTATCCCTAAAAGCCCTCCGCATGTCACATCAAGCGGGAAATGGACGCCTACATAGACCTGTGCATAAGACACCAATACAGCCCATAAAATCGCCACATACCATATCCACTTGCCAAGGTGCCCGAGGGTAATGGCACCAAATATCGCCAGCGCAAAATGATTGGCAGCGTGAGAAGAAGGAAAGCTAAAGCCGCCGCCACACGGTACAATATTATGTACAAGGCCTACCAGCATAGGATTGTTGCAGGGGCGTACTCTTATGAATATTTCCTTGAATACGTGAGCGCTTAGCTGATCACTTATACCAAAGGTGGCAAGAAAGAACAAACACCAGATCAATCCTTTAAGCCGATAATTCATCAGCATAAAAACCAAGAGAAAAAGGTAGAGCGGTGCCCATGTCCATTGGTTTCTAAAAAATGGAATTACAGCATCCAGAAAGGCATTATGCCAGACGGTATTCAGATAATACCATGCTGTATAATCAGCGAAAACAACTATTTCATGAAGCTTTTGTAACCACATCAATCTGCTTTTCTAAAACATCGGACTCAGGCTTTCTGCTCCTGAACATGCAATTCAAAGTTCCTCCGTTGGGCCTTCGCTTAACATTACTTTGTTACATATACTCTATAGGGAGTATCGAACCAGGAAGAGAACTGATAAACCCTGTTATCGAAGTTTACAGATGAAACATAGCTATGGCAAAGCGCACTGGCCTCTTTTTCCTGAGTGAATTGGGGTACCGCATTAGTGACATAAACGGTACGATCCATAGCAGGGAAATATATCTCCCAATCATTTAAATAAAAATCAGTGCTGAGCTTTGGGTAGTTATCCGGAGCAAGCTTCACCGAATCTTCTCCTACCGGGATGCGGTCGATATGGGCACGTGTTACTTTTAAAGTATCGATTGGCTTAATGAAATTGGTATTCTTTTCAAATCTGCGAATTATAAAAGTATCGGTTTCAGCTTGCGTAAAACCAACGTAAACAATATCCGGAGCAAGGAACGAGCAATCTTCTTTCGTCTTACTACAACTTTGAAGAACGAAAGCAATAGCCACAACAATTATCAGTTTTGCACCTAAGCGAACCATGTGTCAAATCAATTTAAGCAACTAAAATAGTGATTTAAGGGGAATAACAATAGTTCGCGGACAGAAAGCCGGATAAAATAGGAGAGCCTCGCTTGAAAGCAAGGCTCTTTTGTTTATAGTTCATGAAAAAGATTCGGTGTTATAGTTGTCGTTATTTCTAATGACAAGGCAAAGATGCAGCAAGACTTCTATTCTTTAAAATCAATGGGTATGCTTAACTACAACTTTGCATGCTCTTAACGGATTCTTTGCATTGCTGCTGGCACGATTTGAAAATGCATGAAGCAAATGCTGCTAAAAACACGTGAACGGGTCAAAAAATGGATAGCGATGTTAGGGCTCTTGTCCGCTGAGTTTATCATCATTATCGTTGTGTTTACCATTTCACTCATTGCTTTTTCTTATCTGGTAAAGCAGATCTTTGTTGATCACCAGCAAGCGTTTGACTTCAAAGTCTTTCATTGGCTTGCAGGCCATGTCACTCCATTTCATACCTCCACAATGGAGGCTATCACTTTCCTCGGTACGCATATATTCCTTATCCCTGCCAACCTCGTCCTGACAGCTTATTTTCTTTTCATTAAAAAACACAGATGGTACTCTATAAAAGTAGCAGCCATTGCATTGAGTAGTACGGCCATGATGTTTCTCCTGAAAAACATATTTTCCCGTCACCGCCCGCTTATACCCTTGTTAAAGCCCGCACTTGGCTACAGCTTTCCAAGCGGACATTCAATGATGAGCTTTTCCTTTTATGGATTGCTTATTTACCTATGCTACAAGTACATTGAAAACAAGTTTTTGAAATGGTTCCTGATGACAGGCCTCTTCCTTCTTATTCTTTCGATCGGTTTCAGTCGTATTTACTTACGCGTGCATTATGCAAGCGATGTACTGGCGGGATTCTCAGTGGGCATCGCATGGCTCATATTTTCAATCTGGCTCTTAAATAAGATCGAATCGTACAGCCGCCGCAATCTTAAATCCATTAAAGATGTGGAATAGTCTGGCATTATGTTTAAGACCTTTTTAAAGGAAACTGCCACAAACGTTTTAGGTCCTGGCATGATTTTGAAAAACAATTGATGAGCTTAAAAAACAAAAATCTAAAAAAATCATTATGAAAAAGATATCCGTAGTTTCTTTAGCGGCAATGCTGATGGTGGTTTTGAGTCTGAGCAGTTGCGAATTGGTTGGCGATATTTTTAAGGCAGGTATGTGGGTCGGAATTATCGTTGTAGTGGCAATAATTGCACTTATTATATTTCTGATAAGAAAGATATTCTAACAACTCAAAAAACTAAAAACGTACAACTATGAGTACATCAAGATTTCTGGCTGGAGCAATGGTGGGACTTGTTGCAGGCCTGATGCTCGCACCGGACAAGGGGGAGAATACCCGGCAAAATTTAGCTGAGACTGCAGATAAATGGCGCGATAAACTGAATCGGTTAGTCGGAAAAGCGTCGGTGCATCTGGAAGACCTGCGGGATTTCCTTGAACAGGATATTGAAGGACTGTCAGAGGATGTACGCAACCGGATAAAAACCATTCTGGACGAATCCGAAGAGATGTCTTACAGTGCCAACTCAACCCATCCTATTAGCAACGGCACTAACTAAAGCAACTACAATCAGAAAGCAGCTTTCTAACCAGCTGCTTTCTGATTTCAGCGAGTCGTTACAACTAATATTTTTGAATTAATACATTTGCTGTAGCCACTACTCCTTCTTCTCGTCCAATAAAGCTAAGTTGTTCAGTTGTTGTTGCCTTAATAGAAACATCATTCGGCGACAGATGGAGAATACGAGCGATCGTATTCTGCATTAGATGAATGTACGGCTTGATCTTGGGTGCCTGCAGCAATAATGTGCTGTCGATATTTACCAGCCAAAAGCCCCGCTCACGAACCATATTATAGCTTCTTCTCAGAAGTACTTTACTATCGATGTCTTTGTACGCCGCATCAGTATCAGGGAAATGCTGTCCAATATCACCCAGTCCCAGGGAGCCAAGTAGCGCATCACAAATGGCATGCAACAAAACATCGGCGTCCGAATGTCCGAGACCGCCTTTATGGTGAGGAATCTTCACACCGCCAAGCCACAGATCTCTTCCCTCAACCAGTTGATGAAAATCAATTCCTTGTCCTATTCTAAATGACATAAAAAGCAAGCTTTAAAAGAGTGAAAATTCTAATACACAAACTCCAGCTTCCAGACGGGAACCCCGAATCTTGAAATAACATAGACTACCAGATATCCAGGCCAAATTTCTCTGCTGTTTCCTGGGCAAGTTCATACCCTGCGTCAGCATGACGGATAACACCCATTCCCGGATCATTGTGCAAGACACGGTGCAGCCTTTCTGCCGCATCTTCTGTTCCATCAGCAACGATCACCATACCAGCGTGTAAAGAATAGCCCATACCTACCCCGCCCCCATGATGAAAAGATACCCAGCTCGCCCCGCCTGCAGTATTGATAAGTGCATTTAAGATTGGCCAATCTGCCACAGCATCAGAGCCGTCTTTCATGGCTTCTGTTTCACGATTTGGGGAGGCAACTGAGCCTGTGTCGAGGTGATCTCGTCCAATTACAATCGGCGCTTTTACCTTTCCGGATTTTACAAGATCATTGAATAATTCTCCTGCTTTTTCGCGCTCCCCCATGCCAAGCCAGCAAATGCGCGCCGGCAGTCCCTGGAAAGCAATCTTTTCCCTCGCCATTTTCAGCCAGCGGTGGAGCCCCGCATTGTCAGGGAACAACTCCATAAGGGCTTTGTCGGTCGTATAAATATCTTCCGGATCGCCACTGAGCGCTACCCATCTGAATGGCCCTTTTCCTTCACAAAAAAGCGGGCGTATATAGGCCGGCACAAAGCCAGGGAAATCGAAGGCGTTTTTTACATCGCGTTTGTCATGAGCCTGTCCGCGCAGGTTGTTACCATAGTCAAAAGTAATAGCACCGCGCTTTTGCAGCTCCAGCATGAGCCGAACATGATGCGCCATCGTATCTAATGACCGCGACATATATTCGTCCGGATTACTGCTGCGCAATGCATTCGCTTCAACAACGCTCATTCCTTCGGGAAAATAACCGATCAGCTCATCATGTGCTGAAGTTTGATCGGTAAGTGTATCAGGGATAATATTTCTATCAATTAGTCTTTGCAGAAGCTCTACAGCGTTGCAACACACCCCTATCGAAGTCGCTTCTCCATTTTCCTTTGCTTTTAGCGCCCAATCGAGACTTTCGTCAATATCTTTTGTCCATTTATCGAGATAGCGTGTTTCTATGCGCTTTTTTATCCGCCATTCCTCCACCTCCGCTACCAGAGCAACACCCTCGTTCATAGTAATAGCAAGGGGCTGAGCCCCTCCCATACCACCGAGACCTGCCGTCACATTTAGCGTACCTTTCAGTGTACCGTTGTAATGCTGGCTCGCGAGCGACAAATAAGTTTCATAAGTACCCTGAACAATGCCCTGCGAACCGATATAGATCCAGCTACCGGCCGTCATTTGGCCGTACATCATCAACCCTTTTGCCTCAAGTTCCCTGAATGTCTCCCAATTAGCCCACCTGCCCACGAGGTTAGAATTGGCTATTAGTACCCTCGGTGCATTTTTATGAGACCGAAGCACACCGACGGGCTTTCCGGATTGTACCATCAAGGTCTCATCCTCTTCCAGATTCTTCAGGCATTCGAGTATTTTTTCAAAGCTCTTCCAATCGCGCGCTGCTTTACCGATGCCCCCATAAACAACCAGGTCTTCAGGGCGCTCTGCAACCTCAGGATCAAGGTTGTTTTGTATCATTCTGAACGCTGCCTCAGTGATCCAATTCTTGCAGTTCAGTTCGCTGCCGCGAGGAGCGCGTATAATGCGGGGGGTAGCTAGTGTCGACATATACTAAATCAAAGTTTAAAGTCAAATCAAAACAGAAAAATAATCATTTCCCAACATTCTCGATATCATCAAGGTCTTTGTGTCGTCCTGATGCTTTTTTTACCTGAACAAGTTTATTTATGTTGATTGTTCTGATACGCAGTTCTTCCAATTCAAAATCAACTGCTTCATCAAAGATCTCTTTAAAGGAGCCTCCTTTTATTTCCGTCATAATATCAATGGCAACTGGTTGCCTGCCAAAAGTAAACACGTTTACCTCAGGGTTATTGAGAAAATTGTTTTCGGTCATGTCAAACACTGGCATACCAAATGCATAAAAAGCTCTTTCCAGCCTTTTATAATTCGCAGCTGTCTTGTTTACAAGAATGTCCATATCTCCTGTGGTTCTCGAATAACCATGAAGTATGACAGAATAACCGCCTACTAAGACGTATTCTACCTCATGGTTGTTCAACTGTTTTAGAAAATCAACAAAATCACAATTGAAAATATTTCCCATCAGCCCCTTCTTCTTATAGAAAAAATTGTCTTATCCATTCGCGGAGGGTTCTTTCTGTCAAAGTTGAACGCTATGGAATTTAGATAGAATGCAATCTCCAACCGCTCAGTAACTGAAAGGTTTGTGAAGGACTTTTTCCTGTCTTCCTGTTCATGCGATTGATGGGAAAAAGCGGTTCTGTCTAATCGAAAATCCATAGGCACGATCAATAATGGGCTTTGAAAATTATAATGTTCCAATAGTCTGTGGGACAGGCGGCAGGTGCTCTAGTGCAGCAATAAGTTTTTGCTCCATTTCTTCTTCATCGATATCCTGTGGCTCAAACTTGCTGCCGACTATCTGTTCGTACAACTCAATATAACGCTCGGAAATATTCTTAACTATTTCATCTGTCATCTCCGGAACCTGTTGCCCCTCTTTTCCCTGAAAGCCATCCGCCATCAGCCATTCTCTCACAAATTCTTTTGATAACTGCTTTTGCGGTTCACCGTCCCTTTGTCTTTCGTCAAAGCCCTCCTCATAAAAATAGCGGGAAGAGTCAGGTGTATGAATTTCATCTATCAGATAAATGGTATCGCCGATCTTTCCGAACTCATACTTGGTATCTACAAGTATCAATCCCCGCTCTTTTGCCATTTGTCTGCCCCTTGCAAAAAGGGCCAGCGTATACATTTCGAGTTTTTTATATTCCTTCTCAGAAACAAGGCCTCGCTTTATGATCTCTTCTCTTGAAATATCTTCGTCATGTCCTTCATGCGCTTTAGTGCTTGGGGTAATGATGGGTTGCTCGAAAAAATCATTTTCCCTCATATCGTCCGGCAGTGGAACGCCGCAAAGCTCCCTTTTACCGGTTTTATAAGTGCGCCAGGCATGCCCGGTAAGATTGCCTCTCACCACCATCTCCACAGGGAAAGTCTCGCATTTGTAACCAACGGTTACATTCGGCAGCGGCGAACTGATCTTCCAGTTGGGAACAATGTCAGCGGTAGCATCAAGGAACTGCGTTGCAATCTGGTTTAATACCTGTCCTTTATAGGGGATGGGCTGTGGAAGCACTACATCGAATGCAGAAATACGATCGCTGACGATCATAGCAAGATATTTATCAGCAATGCTGTAAACATCGCGCACCTTTCCTTTATAGTAGCCCGTTTGCTTTGGGAGTTGTAACATGCTCGCTTCAATTGAACGGCAAAGCTAATGCTACAAGCTAAAGCATTAAAATTACTCGCAAAAGTCGTGGATTAGATAGCTACTCAAAGAGTGTTTTCCTCCTTTTCTTCATTTCCCCTGCTATTGCAGTTGCATTAGCATTACCAGCCGCCTCCAGCTTGCTTACAATATACCGATAGCTTTCATCGTCTCTATTCTGGCTCAGTTTGAAGATGGGATGGAGGGAATGAATAACAATCTCGAAACCTGTGATAGCTTTTACAAACGTATAAACGTATTCTTTACTCATATTTTCCAAAAGCTCCGGCTTTTCCTGTTGATCTTCGTATACATGTGTCAGTTCCTTCAGAATTGCTATCGTTTCTTCATCTTCAAATAATTCTATCCTACCCTTCGCATGCACTGTCATATAGTTCCAGGTGCTGCCATGCCCCCTTTCGCTATACCAGCTTGCGCTGACATAAGAGTTAGCTCCGGTGAATAATGCAAGCACTTCTTTATTGTTCTTAAATGCCAGATGATGATCAGTGTTTCGCATGATGTGTCCACGAATCACTATTGCTCCATCTCTTTCAGACACCATAACCGGCACTTGCGTTACTGCATTTATTCCTTCATGGTTGCCGATAAGGGTAATAAAAGGATTGGCCGCCATAAACAACAGAACCTGCTCCTGGTCCGCTTCTGTAAAATAAGGCATTTGATACATGCTGTGAAAATAGCTGATTTATGTCTCTTTGCTTTATCCCTTTCAGGAGATACGCTTAACTTGCCGCATGGTTTATAAAGTCATAGGTATCATGTCCGGCAGCTCACTCGACGGACTGGATATTTGCTACACTTATCTTGAAGAAATACGTGGTCAATGGAAGTTCGATATACAACATGCTGTTTGCATCCCTTATACTGGTGAGTGGGACAAGCATCTGGAGCATGCCATACATTTGGACGCGGACGCCTTTTTAAAACTCCATACCTCATACGGACGTTTCATTGGCGAGCAGATAAATCACTTCATAAAGCAAAACGATCTCGATCATAAAGTTGATTTTATCGCATCTCATGGCCACACAGTTTTTCACGACCCTGAAAACAATACGTCCTTTCAACTGGGTGATGGGGCGACAATCGCAGCAGTGAGCAGTCTGCCTGTTATCAGCGACCTTCGGTCATTAGATGTGGCGCTCAACGGGCAAGGTGCACCTATCGTGCCCATTGGAGATAAATTGCTGTTCTCAGATTTCGAATACTGGCTGAATATTGGCGGGATAGTGAACATGACTATGCAGCATGAGAGCAAGTTGCTGGCGTTTGACGTTTGCACAGGAAATCAGGCGCTCAATGAGCTGGCAATGAAAGAAGGGAAAAAATTTGACGACGACGGAGAATTAGCCAGGCAGGGAAGGCTGCTAATAGATGTACTCTCTGACCTGAATGGTCAGGACTATTTCCAAAAACTGCCTCCGAAATCACTAAGTAACGATCAGGCAAAAGGATTGGTTTTTCCTATCATCATGGAAAGCGCTCACAACAATCTGGACCTGCTCAGAACGGTGGTACAGCACATAGCAGAGCAAATAGCATGTGTAGTAAAAGACTTTCCTTCAGCAAACGCGGATGCCAAAATGCTGGTGACAGGTGGCGGCGCATTTAATAATTTCCTTGTAGAAACGATACAGGAGCAACTTGCTGCACTAAATGTAAAAGTCGTTGTTCCCTATGAGCAGGTGGTAAAGTTTAAAGAAGCACTGGTAATGGCTTTGATAGGCGCGTTGCGCTGGAGAGAGGAGACCAATGTGCTAAGCAGCGTTACCGGAGCTTCACGCGATAGTATCAGCGGCGCTTTATGGATGGGGCACGATTACAATTAGACTATCTATTTCAACAGTTTATGAAATCGCTTCAGTTCGGCCAGCTCGGCGGCAGAGAGTAGATCATTGCTATCGAGCTTTGACTTCAGATATAATACGCGCTTATGCTCGGGGTACCTTTCAAGCAATGAGGCTACCAGTTTTTCAGCCTCGTCATCTTTCTCTTGCACTGGAACTGGCGGAGGCAACTCTGACTTGAAACGATCCGGCATTTTTTTAATAATAGCTTCGAGCGTTGCTAATCTGCCTTGGTGCATGGACGGCACTTTCGAAGCTTTCGCATATAGGCCCTGTAGCTGCTTTTTAGTTAGGAAGCCGCGTCGCTGGTACTGCTGATAAAAACTGATGAGCAGAGGAGAAACAGGAAATGCCAGAAGGCAATCTTCCAGTAATTCATTGACAACATCCACCGCCGGTCCTTTGTTTTGCATTATCGCAAAAATAACCATCATACTATTGAAAATGGTAATTAAGGGTTAACTGTATCCATGGTATTATTCCATAGATTGCGCTGCTAAAAACTTTAGTATGTCCGCGAATCAAAGTTTAATTGCAGAAGTGCAGCATGAAGCAGCAAGCACAAAGAAGCTCCTGGAGCGGGTACCCGCAGAGCATCTGGGGTGGAAACCACATGAAAAATCCATGACGCTCAGCCGGCTTGCTTCACACATCTCTGACTTACCAGAATGGATTGTCTTTACCATTGAGCAGGACGAGTTAGATTTCGCAACTGCCAAGTTTGAACCATTTGTTCCATCAAGCGCGGCTGATCTGGTTGCCCGGCATGACGCCAATGTTTCAAAAGCTCTAAAATCGCTCGAGAATCTGACAGACGAGCAAATGAAAGAAATATGGACCTTGCGTAGTGGAGATCGCATCATCCTGCAACAACCAAAAGCAGTTATTCTTCGCAGTATGTGCCTGAATCATCTTGTACATCACAGGGGTCAGTTGAGTGTTTTTCTAAGGTTACTAAACGTGCCGATTCCGGGAATGTACGGACCCTCGGCTGATGAAATGGCAGCTATGGCGGCTAGCTAAATACAGGATATCTAAGAAAGGGAAATCATTATAACGGTTTCCCTTTCTTCGCTAAACGCCTCGACGGCACTCTCCCATCAAAGCCGCCGGTCAGAGCGCTCCGTATTGCCTGTTTGCTGTTGCTCTTTGGTAGTTGGCTTACCGTCTTTCTCCGCAGGCACTTCCTGTTTGTCCTTTTCAGAAATCAAACCAGACTCCTGCAGACGTTCAATATCCTCCTCAAGGCTTCTTCCCTTTTGATTTGCGTTTTTCTGTGGCTGCTTCAGACTCATAATGCTATCTCTATGTTGCTAAAAGCAGGTAAATAAACATGCCAAAGAGCGGTGCAGCACAGTTTCGTTGTGCTTACAATGGCATGATTATTATTGATTCAGTAGCTGTTAACTCTTCTTTTCACTATTAAAAAAACAAAGGATATGAAAGTTTCAAGACTATTGTTACTGGCCGCAGTAGGCGTAGCTGCAGGATTACTATTGACACAGACAGAAAAAGGAAATGAACTGAGAAATAATCTTTCCGACCGCGCCTCTGGCTGGGGAAAAAAATTGCGCAATCTTCGCGATCAGTCTGAGGACTACATTGGGGACATGATGGATGATGCAACTCAAATAGCTAAGAAAGCAAAAAGAAAGTCGGCCGATGGCCAAATGGCATAATATTAACCTGAAAACTGTATAAAAAAGACCGTATCACCATTGTGATGCGGTCTTTTTCATTTAGTAAGAAGCCGTTCACAAACGTTAGAAAAATTTCACAAATTTGGATGAGCTTTTTCTTTAACTCAAGTTGGCTTATTACTGATAGAATTCCTTTTGTCGCTACCTGAATTCCTTTTCCCATAAACTGAATGCCTTTTCTGATAAACTAAATTCCTTTTCTCACAAACTGAATTCCTTTTCTCATAAACTGAATTCCTTTTCTCATAAACTGAATTCCTTTTTCCATAAACTGAATTCCTTTTCTCATAAACTGAATTCCTTTTTCCATAAACTGAATTCCTTTTCTCATAAACTAAATTCCTTTTGCCATAAACTGAATTCCTTTTCTGATAAACTGAATTCGTTTTTCCATAAACTGAATTCCTTTTCTCATAAACTGAATTCCTTTTGCCATAAACTGAATTCCTTTTCTCACAAACTGAATTCCTTTTGCCATAAATCGAATTCCTTTCGTCACAAACTGAATTCCTTTTGTTTTTTACCGATTCCTTCTGCTTCTGAAATAATATATATGAGCCTATTATCGTTACTTTTGAAGTATTCATGCGTCACCTTTTCTGTTTGCTTCTCACTTTTCTTGCTCTGCCTGCTTTTGCGACAGAGTTAACGCAGTTAAGGGCGATACCGATCAATGCACGCATGATGGCGATCGACGACCTTGGGAACATCTATGTAATCAAAAACGATAATTCGTTACTAAGACTTACCGAAGGAGGTGATAGCAGTTTTTTCTTCCGCAGTATTCAAAATGGGGAAATCGGGTCTATCGATGCTACCAATCCTTTAAAAATACTTGTTTACTATCCTGCTTACTCCAAGGTGGTTATCCTCGACAGGAACCTTGCTTTAAAAAATGAACTGGATCTCAGAAAGCTGAACATTCCTGCTTCGGCTGAAGTAGCGTTGAGCGCTGATGGTAACCTTTGGGTATATGACAGGTTTAATGCAAGGCTCCGCAAAATCGATGAGCAGCTAAATGAAGTAAAATCGAGCAATGATCTGAGGCAGGAGCTGGACGTTGTGCCGGCGCCTTCCTTTATGGTAGAACGGAATTGGAGGCTGTTTTTGAGTGATACGGCGAGGGGTATTTTCACCTTCGACCGCTATGGCAATTATGTCAATACCCTTAGCATTTTGGGTGTAAAGAAGTTGCAGGTTTTTGGAGATCGGTTGGTTTACCGGCATGACGACAGCCTGTTTAGCTGGGACTTAGGCAAGATAATCTCTAATGTCCTGATCATTCCCGGCCGGGAAGATAAGATTCTTGATGTCGCAATTCTGCGCGATAAGCTTTACGTGCTTTATGCGGATAAGCTGGTGTTGTATAAAATGGAAGAAAAGCCTTAAGAAAGCATTTTTTCTATCTCCAGAAACGTCTCCGCGGGATCCTTGCCCTGCCACAAAACCTCATAAAGGCGACTGGCGAGAGGAATCTGAATATTATAGGTTTGTGCAATAGTATGCATTCCACGTGCGGCATAGTACCCTTCTGCCACCATGTTCATTTCAAGCATCGCTGCTTTTACGGAATAGCCCTTGCCTAGCATGGCGCCAAAGGTGCGATTGCGACTATGCAAGGAATAACAAGTGACTAATAGATCTCCCAGGTAGGCACTGGTATGAAAATCGGGCTGCTCATTAGACGGATGCACCTTTTCAAAATGCATATTCAGATACAGATACATCTCCCGATAGCAATTGGTAATATAGACGCTGAGAAAATTGTCACCATAGTCGAGGGTATGTGCCATGCCGGCACCAATGGCGTAGATATTCTTAAGCACGGCTGCAAACTGTGCTCCCCATATATCGTGATTAAAAGTGGTATTGATATATGAACTTTTAAAGGTCTGCGCAACCTTTTCTGTAAGAAGATCATTAAGGCCGGAAAAGGTAAGATAGCTAAGCCTTTCATCAGCCACTTCTTCTGCATGACAAGGACCAGTAATTGCTACATAATCGTGAAGGTCGTAATCTAACCTTTGAGTAAGGTAGTCGTTGAGAAGTAAATTACAGTCTGGTAGTATACCTTTTATAGCAGAAATGATCTTTTTTCCTTTCCACAAACTGCGGTCAACACTTTCTATCACGCTTTGGGCATAAGCCGAGGGAACAGCGAAAACAACGGCATCGCATGTATTTAATATCTCTGTCAGGTTGCTTGTTGGTGAAATGGTATCACTGAGAAAGCGAACCGAGGTGAGGTAATGCGGGTTGTGATGTCGCTGCCGAAGGTAAGTGACAGAAGATTCATTGCGAACCCACCAATGTATTTTATGACCGTTATCTGTAAGTATTTTGGTTAAAGCGGTGCCCCAGCTCCCATTGCCTATAACTCCTATCGTGTCGGGAAATGATTCGTTCAATTCGCTAAATTTTGTAATAACCTCCAATTCGCAATAAAAGATGAAAAGGCAACTACCTTATTCATTTTTAGTGTTCGTTTCCATTAGTTTCTCCTTTGTAGTTATCTCTACCTTTGATTTGTCTTTCAAAGTACGGGCAATTGCTCCGTAAGGCGCCACTATTACCTGTTCTCCGTCTTTCAGTCCGCTTAGTATCTGGATATATTGATTATCCTGAATTCCGGTTTTTACGTCCCTTACTTTTACATCCTTTGTTTTAGGATCATAAACAAAAACCACCTGACGAATATCATCGAGGTCAGCATTCTTTTTCTTTAAGCTATCAGGATAGTCCCGCGTTGTGACTGCATTGACGGGTACCGATAATATGTTTGGTTCCTTTCTTGTCTGGATCTCCACACTTGCAGACATTCCCGGTTTAAAAGGAAATTTGCTGGTCATTTTAGCCATCAAATCGTAATAACTGGAAGGAAGTATCCAAATGTGAACGGTGTAATTCGTTACCTGATCGGTGCTGATTTGCTGCATCCCCGTAGCCTGGCTGCTAACGCTGATTTTTGATACGACACCAGTAAACTTTCTGTTCCGGTAGGCATCGGCCTCAATAATAGCGGTATCGCCCACCTTTACTTTTGCGATATCTGTTTCACTGACATCCACCCGTACCTCTATCCTTCCCAGATCCGCAATTGTCATCATTTCTGTTCCTGCCATCTGTGCAGTACCTACTACCCGCTCGCCCAGCTTTACATTAAGAGCAGAAATGATACCTGAGGTAGGAGCAATAATTGTGGTTTTTCTAAGATTTTCCCTTGCCTGAGTCAGGCTTGCTGCTGCGCCCTGCACACTATAGCCACCGCCAGACACATTTGCCCTTGCCGCTTCATAGGAAGCCTTAGCACTTTTGTATGCAGACTCTGACTGCTCAAACTCCATTGCAGAGATGACCTTGTCTTCAAAAAGCTTCTTATTTCTTGTGTAGCTAGCTGCTGCCTGATCGTAGTTTGCCTTTGCCTGAGCTACCATTTCCCTGGAGTTAGCTACCCTGGCGCGGCTTTCTGCCACAGTTGCTTCTGCCTGATTGACCATAGAACTGTATATGGCTGCATTGACCCGTGCCAGTAGCTGCCCCTTATGGACACTATCGCCCTCCTCTATTGGCAGCTCAATAATCTCACCGCTAACCTCCGGACTTATCTTCACTTCGGTCTCCGGATAGATCTTCCCACTGGCCGTTACTGTTTCGGTGATCGTGTGAGCAGTTGCCTTCTCTACCGCGACCTTTACGCCTTTGGTACCTGTAGATTTACCAATAGCAATAAGGATTATCAGCAGCAACACCGACCCGGCTATGATCCACCAAAGTGTCTTTTTTTTCATTCAGGAATATGATTTGCGATCAATTTATTTGTGTAAAAATAGCTTTTTGCCCGTTGCTATCGCACCTCGCTTCCGGTATCTGCATGTTCCAATGGCGATACAAAGATCAGTTTACCCTCATTATTTTCCGCCATCAGTATCATTCCCTGGCTTTCGATACCCCGCATTTTGCGTGGAGCAAGATTGGCCACTACCGTCACCTGTTTCCCAACGATCTCTTCAGGTTTGAAGTGCATGGCAATGCCAGAAACGATAGTACGCTGCTCCGCCCCCATGTCTACCTGAAGCTTAAGTAATTTATCCGCCTTTGCCACTTTCTCAGCACTGAGTATGGTTCCCACGCGGAGGTCGATCTTTGCAAAATCGTCGTATTGTATTTCGGATTTGGAAGCAGCTTCGGGACTTGCCTTTGACGTTTCCTGTTTCGTATTTTCGGCCTGAGATTTCACCAGGTTATTTTTCAATTTTTCCACCTGCTCCGCCACTTGTGCGTCTTCTATCTTTTTGAAAAGTATCTGAGGCTCGCGCAAAGGATAATTCACCTTCAGAAGGTCAATTCTTCCGGCATTTTCCCAATCCAGCATCCTTTCTACCACCTTCATCATATAGCACATTTTCTGTGCGGTGAAAGGAAGAAAAGGGTTGATAAGAATGGCAAGGTTAGCACAGAGCTGTAATGAGAGATGAATGCAGTTATCAATGCGCTTTTGATTTTCTGGCTGAGCTTCGAGGGTCTTTGCCACATTCCATGGTTCATTTACCTGCAGATATTTATTTCCTTTTGCAGATAAAGCCATAATCTCAGACAGTGCTTCCCGGAACTTATACTGCTCCAATAAACGCTCAATTCTCAGTTTGCTGCCTTGAATTTCAGCCATCAGCGCTTTATCTGTGTCGTTCAGCGCGTCATGATGCAGCATCGGCACACGACCATTGCATAGTTTGTGCATCATTACAAAAGCACGATTCACAAAATTTCCAAGGTTGCCCGAAAGCTCGCTGTTTACACGTGTCTGGAAGTCCTTCCAGGTGAAGTCATTATCTTTTGTTTCCGGAGCATTCGCGCAAAGCACATACCGAAGGGCATCCTGCTGGTCAGGAAAGTCCTGCAGATATTCATTTATCCATACTGCCCAATTGCGGGACGTAGACACTTTTTCTCCTTCAATGTTCAAAAACTCATTGGCCGGCACGTTTTCAGGTAATACAAACTTGCCATGTGCCTTCAGCATTGCAGGAAAAATAATACAGTGAAATACGATATTATCTTTACCGATGAAATGCACCAGTTTCGTGTCTTGCTGCTGCCAGTAGTCACTCCACATAGGAGTGAGTTCCTTAGTAGCGCTGATATAGCCGATAGGTGCATCAAACCAAACGTAGAGCACCTTCCCTTCTGCATCAGGCAGAGGAACAGGCACGCCCCAACTGCTGTCGCGAGTCATAGCTCTCGGCTGTAGTCCGGCATCGATCCAGCTTTTACACTGTCCGTATACATTTGGCTTCCATTCATCCTTTTTGCGATCCACAATCCATTCTCTCAGCCAGTCTTCGTATTTATTCAAAGGGAAATACCAGTGTTTCGTAACCTTTTTGACCGGTGTAGCATTGCTTAAGGCACTGCGCGGATTAATTAACTGCTCGGGCGAAAGCGATGAACCACACTTTTCACACTGATCCCCATAAGCATTTTCATTACCACAAACCGGACAAGTGCCGATTATATAGCGGTCTGCAAGAAACATCTGCTTAGCTTCGTCATAATACTGCTCCGATTCTCTCTCTTCGAACAGTCCATCTTCATAAAGCTTCAAAAAGAAAGCCTGGGATGTTTCCCGATGGACACTATTTGAAGTACGGGAAAAGATATCAAATGAAACGCCCATTTGATCAAAGCTTTCCTTGATCAATTGATGATATTTATCAACCACCTGCTGAGGTGTTATTCCTTCCTTCATCGCCCGAATGGTAATAGGAACGCCGTGTTCGTCCGTACCACAAACAAATTTTACATCTCTTTTTTGTGCACGCTGATAGCGTACATAAATATCGGCAGGCAGGTAGCATCCGGCAAGATGCCCTATATGTACAGGACCATTAGCATACGGCAATGCAGCCGTTACGAGGTATCGCTTAAAATCCATCCTTGTCTATTGTTGAAATATTGAGGCTGCAAGATAATTATAAAGCGTCAATGCCCTATTCATCTATAGCTTTCTTTGCCGCTGCTATGGTTTGTTTGTCGTTTCCTACAAACAGTTGGCCATTGTAGTCAATTACCGGCCTCTTCAAAAAAGTATAGTGCTGTAATAATAGATTCCGCCAGTCTGCTTCTGACATGGGCTTTTCAGCAAGCTTTTGCTCTTTATACAGGGTGGCGCGTTTATTAATTAGCCTTTCATAGCCGCCGGTTCTCGCTGCCAGTTCATCTACCTGCCTTGCAGATAAGGGATTTGCTTTTATATCCTGCAAATCAAAATCATGTTCGTGGGCGCCCACCTCCTTTAAAATTCTTCTGCAGGTATCGCAGGTAGACAGGTAGTAAATTTTATTGCTCAAGGTCTGAATATTTGGCACTAAAGATAAAGCCGCGAGGCGTTGAAGTTATAAAAGCTAAATTTGCATCATGCAAAAGCTTCACATTCTGGCTATCGCTGTTCATCCTGATGATATTGAACTAGGCTGCGCCGGCACACTGATCAAACACGCAAAAAAAGGGCAGCCGGTAGGAATCGTAGATCTTACTTTAGGCGAGCTCGGGACGCGGGGAACGCCTGAAATCCGACATAAGGAAGCTCAAGCCGCAGCAAAAGCAATGGGTGTAGTAGTCAGAGAGAATGCACACATGGCAGATGGCTTTTTCAGGAACGATGAAGAACACCAAAAGCGACTAATCAAATTCATAAGGAAGTACCAGCCGGAAATTATACTAGCAAACGCCTTATCAGATCGCCATCCGGACCATGGAAGAGCAGGTAAATTAATAGCAGACGCCTGCTTTCTTGCAGGATTGAGAAAAGTGACCACAGAATGTGATGGGCAAAAACAGCCATCATGGCGTCCGAAACGCGTGTTTCACATGATGCAGGACCGACTGCATGAACCCACATTCCTTGTGGACATTACCGACTCATT
>DATJDP010000146.1:0-5257 GCA_035497355.1 Flavipsychrobacter sp. | reverse complement strand
TGTTCTTGGTGTAATGCTTACTGCTAACAATACAGGCGGACAAATAGGACAAGGTTTTTCTACATCTGCTTACAATGCTCTTTCTGCTACAGCAGCTAACCTGATCACTAATGCTACAAACGGTGGCAACCAGACTTTTGCCGTAAAGTATAAAGCAACTCCTGGTTTCGCTTACCCTGCAGGTACTTATACTACCGATGTGATCTACACTGCTACACAGCAATAATAACACAGCCCCTTTTTCCTGAAGTATAAATGAAGAAGCTCCCAAACGGGAGCTTTTTTTGCTTAACGAAGTTACAGGATAACGAATTGGCGGTCAATGGAACGATATTTTAGCCGCATTAGATTTCAAATCCCAGATTATGAATACAAATGCTTCTGTAGGCGGTAAGCCTTCCATCAACGTTGATGTACCTGAAAGAATGATTTCCGGGCTGGCAGGTGGCTGGCTTTTGCTAAACGGGATAAAAAATTTAAGCCTCTTGCGAGCAGGTCTCGGCGGCTATCTTGTCTATCGGGCAGCTACTGGCCACTGTCCATTGTATAGCGCAATGGGAAAACCTCATCTGCCCGACCCAGTCAAGAATATTAATATACGCACTACCGTGCAGGTAAATCGCCCACGGGAGGAGGTATATGCGTTTTGGCGCAGGCTGGAAAATCTTCCCCTGTTTATGCAGCATCTTAATAAGGTTGAGGCAATTGATGACCGGACCTCCCACTGGGAAGCTAATATTCCAGGCGGGCTAGGTACAATTAGTTGGGACGCGGCTATTGTGGAAGAGCACGAGGGCAGGTTTAAAGGATGGAATTCACTACCTGGTGCTACAATAGAAAACGCAGGTAAGGTAGAATTTCGTGACCTCGGAGATGGCTGGACTGAACTTCATGTAGTAATTACCTACAGAGCCCCCTTGGGAGCAGCCGGACAGGGAGTGTCAACTTTGCTGAACCCTGTGTTTGAAAAAATGGTGCGGAGGGATATAAAAAGCTTCAAAAAATATATAGAAGCCGGAGATGTCAACTCCGGTATAAGCGGCCCGAGGAAAATCACTATCAGCTAAGAATCGTACTCCACCAAAAGGCTGGGAAACATCATATAAAGCCAAAGAGGTTGTACCAACACATGATACAACCTCTTTCTGCTAATATTACTTTTGATTCTATTTGCTTAGCGAAGCGAAGCGGTTTTCCTTTTCTATATTAAAGCGGATTATTTGGCTATACTGGCACAACTTAACTGACGCCAATTGATGATTTTCGTAAACGAACTGCACCATCCCGCCCTTTACCCTGTAAATATTGTCTCTATTAGTTCGCTTAAGCTTATATCGCTTGTCATTAATCTTAATCACATGGTTCCTCAGGCAGATTTCACCAGTTTTATCTTCCCGGGAATATTGGCTTAGCAGAAAATTATCGTCACCATTTTGGACGACGGATACACCTCTGTATGTAAAATCTCTATCGCCGGCAAACACTATCGATGGCAGAAGAATAAGATGGAATAATAAATAACGCATTTTCTTTTGTTTTTAGCTTTACACAAAAGTGAAAAAGCATTAGAGCCTGAATCAATTCTATGGCTCCTTTAACGTCAGCATTATAAGCGCTTAACCAGTTTTTGGTTAAGCATCTAATCTTCCTGCATGTCAGTTGTAGTACGGATCAGGCTGATGCCTGAAAAGAAAAAAATAAGCCCGAGGGTACCATATACGATGAGTTGTCGCCAGTTGTCCTGGCTATTTACAAAACCGACAGCAGCCATAATAAGGCCGGCAATTCCTAGTATGGTGAGGATGATTCCGAAAACACGTTTTTCCATAACATAAGGTTTGCCTCTAACGGTTAAAACAACGTGCCCTCAACCATCAATAAAGGAACAAAACCATCACTTTTTCAATTTAATCCCATTTGTTTTAGGTTAATTAGCTTATCCTAACTTCGTTATTAATGCAATCTTCTCATCCCATTGGCATCTTCGATTCGGGGTATGGCGGTCTGACCGTTTTTAAGTCGATAAAGGAAAAGCTACCACAATACGACTATATCTACCTCGGCGACAATGCACGTGCGCCTTACGGCAACCGTTCTTTTGATACCGTCCATGAATACACACTTGAATGCGTCGAGTGGTTTTTCAAAATGGGTTGTCCGCTGGTGATACTCGCCTGCAATACAGCGTCTGCAAAAGCCTTACGAACCATCCAGCAGCAAGACTTAATCAAAATAGATTCCGATAAAAGAGTGCTGGGGGTAATACGACCCACTGCAGAAGTGATTGGCCAGTATACGAAAACAAGACATGTAGGAGTACTTGGCACAAAAGGCACGATCAGTTCCGGCTCCTATCAGATGGAAATTAAGAAGTTTGCGCCGGAAGTAACGGTGCACCAGCTTGCCTGCCCTATGTGGGTGCCTTTGATCGAGTACAAGGAATACCAGTCTGAAGGTGCTGACTATTTTGTAAAAAAGTACCTTGACGAGTTGCTCACGCAGTCAAAAGAAATAGACACGATACTTCTGGCCTGCACACATTACCCCTTGCTGGAAGAAAAGATAAAAAAGCACCTTCCGAAAAACATACAGGTAGTGTCACAGGGAGATATTGTTGCGAACAGCGTCAATGAATATCTGCACCGTCATCCTGAAATGGAAGCCAGACTTACTAAGGGAGGCAACATTCGCTTTTTCACTACAGATGACATTGACGATTTTATTGAACATGGCTCTATTTTCTTTGGTCAGGAAGTAAGTGCAGAACATTTGGACTTAAATGAAAAAGCGCAATAGCTTAAGCCATTGCGCCATTATCCATTTAGCAACTTATTTCTTTATCCTTCCACAGCAGTCTGCTCGTAAGTCGGATGTTCCTTATGTCCGTTACGCTGCTCTTGCGCTTCTTTTGCAGCCTTCACGAAAGCAACAAACAATGGATGAGGATTTTCTACCGTGCTCTTATATTCAGGGTGGAACTGTACACCAACAAAAAACGGATGATCCGGTATCTCTATGATCTCAACCAGGTCTGTTTTGGGGTTTTTGCCCACAGGCAGCATACCTGACTTCTCAAAAGCCTCATAGTATTTATTGTTAAACTCGTAGCGGTGGCGGTGGCGTTCTGAAATATTGGTGGAACCGTAAATAGCCGCAGTTCTCGAATTACTCCGCAACTCACAATCGTAAGCACCAAGACGCATGGTACCGCCCATCTGCGTGATCTTTTTCTGATCTTCCATCATCGCTATCACAGCCTCTTCTGTATCAGAATTCATTTCCGTAGAATGTGCTTTCGTCAAACCCAGCACGTTTCTGGCAAACTCCACGCAAGCCATCTGCATACCAAGACAAATACCAAAAAACGGAATCCTATTTTCACGCGCATACCGGATGGCGTCTATTTTCCCTTCTATGCCGCGACTTCCAAAGCCTGGCGCTACTAACACTGCATCCAGGTTTTCCATCTTTTCTGCTGCATTTTCGGGTGTCAGATACTCGGAGTGAATATTGCGCACTTCTACTTTGCACTCGTTTACAGCACCAGCATGGATGAACGCCTCAAGAATGGATTTGTACGCATCCTGCAACTCTACATATTTGCCAATCAGTCCTATGGTAACTTTAGATTTCGGATAGCGAAGCTTGTTCAAAAACTCTTTCCACTTTAGAAGCGGTGGCTCATCGCTTACAGGAAGACCGAGTTTCTGAAGACAAATCACATCCAGCTTCTCGCGCATCATTTCCAAAGGCACACTATATATAGTATCAGCATCCAGCGCTTCAATTACTGCATCTTTGGTAACATTACAAAACAGCGCAATTTTACTTTTCAATTCTTTATACAGCGCTTCTTCGGTGCGACAAACAAGAATATCAGGGTTCAATCCGTTCTCACTCATCATTTTTACCGAGTGCTGTGTAGGCTTTGTTTTAAGCTCCTTTGCAGCTTTCAGATAAGGGATAAGCGTCAGGTGAATAACCAGGCAATTCTCGTCGCCTTTTTCCCATTTCAGCTGACGCACTGCTTCGATGTATGGTAAGCTTTCAATATCGCCCACGGTGCCGCCCAACTCTGTAATCACGATATCGTATAGGTTGTGCTGACCCAAAAGGGTCATACGGCGTTTGATCTCGTCAGTAATATGAGGAATAACCTGTACAGTTTTACCCAGGTATGCTCCTTCCCGTTCTTTATTGATCACATATTGATAAATGCGACCTGTTGTCACATTGTTTGCCTGCGATGTATAAGTATTGAGAAAACGCTCGTAGTGTCCAAGATCCAGATCCGTTTCGGCACCGTCTTCGGTCACGTAACATTCCCCATGCTCGTAAGGGTTCAATGTGCCGGGATCTACATTGATATAAGGATCAAATTTTTGGATGGTAGTGCGAAGGCCTCTCGCCTGAAGCAGTTTGGCGAGTGAAGCCGCAATAATTCCTTTTCCGAGTGAAGAAGTAACCCCTCCGGTTACAAAAATATACTTAGTCATAACGCTCCTGTTGTAAGACCGGTGCGCAGCGGTAAATAACAATAAAATCCATTTGGGAGTATTTAGCTGTAGCGGTCATGCAAAGATAGAATTTAAGCCGTAAAAAACAGTAAGGAATTGCTCAATACCTCTGCAGACAATGAATAAGCCAAAAAACGATATATCCCTAAAATAGTTTAACTTACATCACAATGATCTTCCACAAATAGCAGTTGTATAGTGAATTCAGGAAGTAGGATTAGCAGATCGTTTCTTTACTAATTTTTTTAAAGCTTTCATCATGATACGCTCTTACTTAGGAACAATGCTGGTGCCCTGCGTACTGCTATTATTCATTGCCTCGTCTTGCTCTTCGAATGGTGGAAAAGAAAAAAGACACTATACTTCGGAGCAGGAAGACGAGGAAGGCGATGGCATCATGATCACCTCTGCGGCAAAGGTGACCGGTACTGTATTCCTCACCAACGTTCATGAGATCGTTTCGTCAGACCTTACAGGAAGGATTAAATGTATGGTAATAGACAAGGCCGACTCCAACCACCTTATTGCAGGTGCTGAAAGCGGTGGCTTATGGTCTTCTTATAACAGAGGGAGAACATGGTCTCCTATCAATGACCAGCTGCCTTCATTATATATCAGGTCTATCAGTCAGGACCCACTTCAGCTCAATACCTACTATGTGTCTACAGCCACCTTTATGCTGGCGGGCTCCACGCCGGGTGTTTATCGTCCGGATATATATAAGTCTACAGACGGAGGAC
>DATJDP010000145.1:0-18607 GCA_035497355.1 Flavipsychrobacter sp. | reverse complement strand
TATATTAATGGATGTACTACCTGTATTGTTTATCTTATCTCTTGCAGTCAGATTGACAACGTTTATCGTTTTTGTCTCATCCGGATAGAAGACGCGTTCATAGATCTCCTTCCCGTTACTCTTTCTTGTCACGAGTAGGACCGTGCTATCCTTACTGCTTCTTATATCAAAAATTTCAGGTTCCTTAGTGCTTACCAGCGTCACTTCTTCAGCCAGATAATCATAATATTTCAAACCCTCTTTTAGCAGGTCATCACGTCTGTTTATCAACTTTTCCTTCAGCTCCTTGCCGCTTACTGCATATATTTCCTTTGGCAAACGTGCCACCGCTCTATCAATCGCCGCATCGGTCAGATGATATTGAAACTGCTTGATCTGGTTTGTCCAATCTTCCTTGTCCAGCTCATTGAGGAAGAATCTGTCGAATGAGTGCACTTTATAATTCAGCTTCTTCAGATTCTTGATCTTTTTATTAAAACCGATAAAATGCGGCAACCCAAATAGCTTGATAATATTCGTAAGCATGCCCGTGGACAGAAAGAACGCCTGATCCCGATCCTCGGGCAAGGGGTAATAGTAGATGGTATTGTTGGAGTCGACGGTTCCCCACTCCCATTGACTTTTATGGCGGTCCCAATCGGCAATGAGCATATCGAGCAACCGTGCGGTAAGCAGTTTATGCTGCAGTACCTGGTAAACACTACTGGAATCGAGTTTACTTTCTACCGGTTCGGTATCTTCTGTCGGAATATCAACCCCATTGATCTCCTTGGGAATCAGCATGCAGACGAGATGGGAAAAGTATCGCCGGTACTCACCAAAGGTGGTATCATCCGGGACGTAATACAGTTGCGCAGTAGGAGAAGGAACACCAACCGCCTTGGAAAGGTCATGTATCGTTAATAAACCATAAGGATAAGAAGCGGAAATCTGATCCTGCACAATAGCTTTAATAAATCCCAGTCGTAGCTGCTTTGGCAATGCTTCATCGGTTACGAACTTATCCACCGAGCGGAGTACCCATTTGGACCCGTCTTTATTAACCAGGTGCAGGCTTCTTGTCTGCTGGCCTCCACCTAATCGCTCGATCGTAAAACCGCCCAGGGTAGAACGCAGATGGAAAACCGGCATTGCTACGGGTTCACTCCACTCCTTTCGGTAGTTTTTTCCGAGAAAGATCCACTTGGCGGCATTCATGTGTTCGTACCTGTGGCTGGCAGCAACTACCACAGTGTCATGACGTTCTCTTGTCTCTTCTTTTCCCTTTCCGTAAGTCCAGCTCAGTAAATAATTGGATGCAAGAGCAATAGTTACGAGTGTCAACTTCATTTTCCATTTCATTAAATATGGTTCCTGTCACACGCATTTCCTCAACAACTTTATGCCAGTATAGGTTGTCGCTATTAAGCTGGCATAAAAGTTATTCGTAAACTATACGGTATGAGCTTAGCAAACTATCATAAAAAGCGGCATTTCGACAAGACGCCGGAGCCTAAAGGAAAGCAGAAGCAGACAGGCCATAAAAAGCTGGAGTTTGTGATTCAAAAGCACAAGGCATCGCATCTCCACTATGACTTCCGGCTGGAGTGCGATGGTGTGCTGAAAAGCTGGGCGGTGCCAAAGGGTTTATCGCTCAATCCCGCTGTGAAGCGACTGGCAATGATGGTGGAAGACCATCCCTACGACTATAAAGATTTTGAAGGAATTATACCGAAAGGCAACTATGGCGCGGGAACGGTGATCGTCTGGGATCGGGGCACTTACGAGCCTGTGGGCATGGAAGGCGAAGAAATAGACGACCTGGAAAAACATATTCGCGGCAAGCTGCACAAAGGGGAAATGAAGTTTCGACTGCATGGAGAAAAGCTGAAGGGAGACTTTGTGATCGTAAAGGGCAATAATGCGGAACAGGAAAATGTGTGGTTCGTCTATAAAGCAAAGGATGAATATGTGAGCAAAAAGGATATCACCAAAGAAGACAAGTCAGTGATATCCGGCAAGACGATAGAAGAAGTGGCCGCAACATCTACCAACGAGTGGCAGAGCAATCGTAAGACAAAGACCACCACGCAGCCCACGCAAGACAATGTGGAAAAGCAGATCAAAGAAGGGAAAAAGGCTGCTATTCTTAAATCGCCCTCCCCAATGCTTGCCACGCTGGACAATCAACCTTTCGACAGCCCCGACTGGCTGTTTGAGATCAAGTGGGACGGATACCGCGCTATTGCCAGCCTTAATAAAGGGAAGGTGGAGCTTGTTTCCCGAAACAATATCTCTTTGAAAAAATATACTCCCATTGCGGACGCTTTGCAAGAACTGAAAATGAATGCCGTTCTGGATGGAGAGATTGTGGTGCTGGATGAAAAAGGCCATGCAAGCTTTCAGATGCTGCAGCAATGGACTAAGGAGCAGAAGGGTTTTATCTGTTACCAGGTGTTTGATCTGCTGTGGTACGATGGCTACGATCTTACCGGCTTGCCTTTGATAGAAAGAAAGAAGATACTGCAGAACATTCTTCCCAAAAATGAGTACATCAGGTACTGCGACCACGTGCTGGAAAGAGGCAAGGAAATGTATGCCTTATCCGAGCAACTGGGCATTGAGGGTGTTATAGCAAAAAAGATAAATAGCACGTATACTGCCGGTGTAAGAAGCAAAAACTGGCTAAAGCTCAAGAATGTTCATGTGCTGGAAGCGGTGATCGCAGGATTTACCAAGGGAAGAAACAGTCGCAAATACTTTGGCGCACTGATCCTCGGAGAGTATGAGCATAATAAACTTAAATATATCGGCCATACCGGCTCTGGCATGGACGAAAAGACGGTGAAGGAGGTGTACCAGAAGCTGGAGCCTTTGATAACAGACGATTGCCCCTTCGAAAAAAAGCCAAAGACCAATATGCCCGCCACATGGGTACAGCCAAAGCTGGTATGTACTGTGAAATACCAGGAGCGCACCAAGGATGGCATCCTGCGCATACCTATTTTCCAGTCGTTGAGGGAGGACAAAAACGTAGCAGATATAAAAAAGGAGGCAGCCTTCGTGGAAGAGATCACACATGAGAAGAAGCCGGTAAAGAAAGAAGCTGCTAAGAAGAAGGGCCTGCTGCAGCCGGAAACAGAAAAGGAGGTAACCGCGACTATCAATGCCAGGGAACTGACATTCACCAATCTCGACAAGCTCTACTGGAAGGATGAAAAGATAACAAAGCGGGATATGCTGAACTATTATGATCGCATGATGCCTTTCATTCTTCCTTACATGCGCGACAGACCGCAAAGCCTGAACCGCTACCCCAACGGCATCAACGGCAAGAGCTTTTATCAGAAAAACGTACGGGGAAAGGTGGCGGACTGGCTTGCCACTTATGAATATACCAGCGAATCTGACGGCGAGGAAAAGGATTTTCTTGTCTGCACCGACGAGGCTTCGCTACTCTACATTGCTAATCTCGGCTGCATTGAGATGAACCCCTGGCATAGCCGCACTGAAAGCGCTGAAAACCCGGACTGGTGCGTCATAGATCTGGATCCGGACGATATTGGCTTCGACAAAGTGATTGAAACGGCCAATGTGGTAAAGAAGGTGCTGGATGCTGCAAAGGTGGAAAGCTATTGCAAGACATCCGGTTCTACCGGTTTGCATATCTATATTCCCCTCGGTGCGCGCTATACTTACGATCAGTCGAGGATGTTTGCAGAGATCATTGTCAATATCGTACACAAGGAGATACCAAAGTTTACAAGCCTGGAGCGCAGTCCTTCTAAAAGGCGTGGCCTCATATACCTCGACTACCTGCAGAACCGGAACATACAGACCATTGCCGCGCCCTACTCCTTGCGTCCGAAGCCGGGAGCCTCAGCCTCAGCCCCGCTCCGCTGGACGGAAGTAAAAAAAGGATTGACCATTCAGCAGTTCAACATCCACACCCTGCCGGAAAGGGTAAAGAAAGAGGGCGACTTGTTTAAAGGAGTTTTGGGTAAAGGCATTGATCTCGATAAAGCGCTTGAGCACTTGATGGCGATGTAATAAAGCAATCAGATTAAGTCGTCACTACTCTCGCGCCAGTGGCATAATAGGTGACTAAATTTCCCCTAAAAAGCCGGATTTCTGGACATGCAAAAACTAGTTTGAGACATGCAAAAACTAGTTTTGCATATGCAAAAGTTTCTTTGTCTTATGCAAAAATCATTTTTGTACACGCAGAAGTTCCTTTGTCTTATGCACAAGGCATTTTTGTTCATGTAAAAGTTCCTTTGTCTCATGCAAAAATCGTTTTTGCACATGCAAAAGTTCCTTTGTCTCATGCAAAAGGCATTTTTGTACATGCAAAAGTTTCTTTGTCTCATGCAAAAATCATTTTTGCACATGCAAGGGTTCCTTTGTCTCACGCAAAAACAATTTCTATACGTGCAAAACTTACATTGAGACATGCAAAAACTACTTTTGGAGATATAAAACCTGCATTTTTTTAATAGGATGATGAGCTGCAAAAGTGGCCAACAGCTATAATGAAGACAATAGAAACGTTCACTTAATAAATGAGTTGACCGAATTGGCGACCAGCTTGTCATGGACACCAAAGGAAAAAATCAAATCAAGGCAGACAAGATGATTACCACTGGCGCAGGACTTCCGCAGGGCGTCCCGGTGTCGTACAGACCGGACCTCAGCCTTGCCTAAGCTTAAGATAATTACCCGGTATCGTTAATAGAACTAAGCCAGTTAAAAACTGGCAGTTGACCAGGCACGAGAGTGCTTGGCTAAGGCTCGCACCAGTGGCTTGGGTTTGCTGAACTTAATATGCAATGCTAATACAGTTCGTCATTCTTACTTTAATGCTATTGTCAAATTGCTTATAGAGTTTAACGTATCTATATTTATAATTAATTTTAATTGAGAATGAAGTGCTATCATTCACTATATAAAACACGATAGTACCGTCATTTTTATCATGCCGGACTGTAAAATTTTGTTTTGAGATTCCTGTTGATTTGTTTGTTACAACTTCATTTGAAAATAAAACTAAGTTCGACCTCGTAACAATTATATAATCCTTCCATTCATTTGAGAATGAAACATTGATGTTTTCGAAAGTTGTATCAGCATTACCTCCACATCTATCTTCATATTCATATGAAACAACCTTAGCATTAAAAAAAGTAGATAGCTCTTTAAGATTCCCCCTATTTTCAATTTCATTGCAGGAAATCGTAATTAATAGTAAACTTAATAGAAAACTATTTTTGCTCATGTTCAACTGTCTTTATTACTTGGTCAAATTGGAAGTTTACAAGACTACTGTCGCTAGAGTTAGGACAGCACTCTCGCCTCTACTAAGCAAAGCAACAGTTAAACTTCAAAAACACAGGCATTGAGTTGCATCACAAAGCAGCTTGTAAAACCAGTTACATGTCATTCAAAATTGTACAAGCTAACGAACCGGCACCTGAAACACCAGCATAGCTTCACACCGTTGGATTGTCCGGCAATCAATAGTTCATAATTCTTAATCGTCAATTCTCAACTTTACACGATCATGCGGCATACACTGAAAGGTTCAGCAATGTAAGGATGATCAGAAAAATTAGCTGTTTCATCAGGGATTCTTTTGCAATGGGACGTTAAACTTACAGAGATTTTATTTCATATACAAAAACAAAATACGCGCATTTTAACAGCACATTGAAAAGCAATTACCTATATTCATTTCACAGAAGAAACTGATAAGCTTATATGACCTGGACAAAGCTAAAATGGCAACTGCGCTACTACTTCCAATATTTCCCGTTTACCCTAAATACCTTGTTTTGTGCAGCCGCAGCTTTTATAGCTTATAGACTTTTGTATCGCCCCTTGCCTAAAGCATCGGAAGAACCGGCACCCTTTCTGCCCTTCATTTTATTGATGGCAAAGATGGCCTTCTGGTTTGTAATTGCCCTGGTTGCACTTTCACTATTAAGCACCATTTTAAGCTGGGTTTACTACCTGTGGCTGAAAAAGACAAGAGACGTAAAACTGCAGTTGCAGTTCGCAACAGAAACGGCCCGGGGGAAAAACAGCAGGTTGTACATGAATGCCCAATTGGAAGGCGTTCGCCGCCCTATCCTCGGTTTCATCAAAGGGAAGTTGTTTTACGATGATCAGCAAATGACCGACAAGTTTAGCCTGCTCTCCAATAAAAAGAAAGAAAATAGCTTTTGGCGCGCTGCCGTCAGCGGGAAAAACCGGTTGCAGCTGCCAGACATTAAAGAATATGAACTGCGAGGCGGATTTCTCTTCTTTGAAGATATGCTGCACCTTTTCTCTCTTGCAGTTTCGCAACCAGTGAGTGGCCACTTCTACCAGCCACCTGTGCTTACAGCCCCGGAAGATGCAGACGTCTTCCCCAAAAAAACGGAGAGCATGGATGTGCGGATTGACCAGATGCGGCGGGTAGAGGGTGAATACCTTAATTACAAAGGCTTTGAGGCGGGGGATGATGTGAGACGCATAGTATGGAAGGTGTATGCAAAGAACCGCGACCTTGTGGTTCGCGTACCGGAAATGTTTGAACCTTATGCTTCGCACCTGTATTTCTATGTCAGCTTTTTTGCCAGTGTAAAGAGTCAATGGCTTGGCGAGGGCTATCTGAAAGAGATGCTGAACTACTATAAGAACAAAGTGTGGACGGTTTATGATACCCTGGCAAAAAAGGAATGGGAACTGAGATACCTTCCGGATCAGACATTCAACGTGCCGGAACACTTGAAACCCGCAGAGAAAAACGCGAGGATCGTAAGCAATAGCGAATGGCAAAAGGACACTTCCCTACAACAATACTTTAATACCAGACAAGGAGCCGTGCTTTGTATTTCTTCGCTTACAGACCCTGAAGAACTGCGCCAGGTGCTGGAGCAATGTGATGGTTCAACTGTTGTTTATTTTATAAAGTGTTCGCGGGTATTTCAGCATTTCGTAATGTGGAACTGGCTGAAGCGAATATTCTTTCTGCCACCGAAGGACAGATTGAATAAGCTGCGAGCAAGATGGGTATTTTCACCTATGCGTTTGCAAATCCAAAAAAGAGAAAAAGAGATAGAGGAAATACTGCGCCGCTCGGCTGTGAGGAGCGGTGTGGTATAAAACAAAAAGCCTCGCAATGATGCGAGGCTGTACTTTTGAGTGACTCCGTCAGGATTCAAACCTGAAACCTTTTGATCCGTAGTCAAATGCTCTATTCAGTTGAGCTACGGAGCCATTCGTTTTGGGAGTGCAAAGATAGAAACTCCCTCGTTTTTGCCAAATTGTTTTTCATAAAAATTTACAAAACAGCTTTGACGATTTACTTTAGTCGCGCCGGTAAAGGATTATTATGCAAATAGAAATATGGAGTATTGGGAAAGAGAACGAGCCTTTTATCGAACAGGGCATGCAATACTACTTTCAAAAAACAAAGCCATACAACCCTGTCAGCCTTGTGCTCTTGCAGCTTCCTAAAAAGGCACAAACTACAGATGTGGAGAAAACAAAACTGTATGAGGAGGAATTGATCTTAAAAAAGTTGCAACCACACCATTACCTTATATTGATGGATGAACGCGGCAAGCAAATGGATTCGATCCAGTGGTCGCAGCAATTTCAACAATTTATGAATACGGGCGTTAAAACCGTAGTGCTGCTTATTGGCGGTGCTTTTGGCGTTACAGAAAATGTAAGGAAGCAAGCCAGGCAAAGCTGGGCTTTATCAAACCTGGTTTTCCCCCATCAGCTGGTTCGTCTTATCATTGCCGAGCAGGTGTATCGCTCGTTCAGTATTCTTCATCATTCGCCTTATCATCACGCCTAAGAGTTATATTCGCGGCAATAAAGAAAACAAATGAGTTATACTCTTATCATAGTCATAGTTACCGTTCTTATTTCCCTTTCTGCCTTCCGCAATGAAGCGCTCTATCATAAATTGATTCTCTGGCCGCGCAAAATGGATCAACCAGGAGAATATTACCGCCTTTTAACCTCAGGATTTATTCATGCAGATTACATGCACCTTATTTTCAACATGCTGGCGCTCTACCTTTTTGGAAGAAATGTAGAAGTGTTGTTTATGATGAATGGAATGTCGGTGATCCTGTTTCCGATACTATATCTGGTAGGTATTGTTGCTGCTTCTCTCCCCTCTTTTGTGAAGAATAAAGACAATTCCTATTACCGTTCTCTCGGTGCCTCGGGCGGTGTGTCTGCAGTCTTATTCTCGTTTATCTACTTTGCCCCCTGGCAGACTATCTATATTTGGTTTATTCCTATTCCCGGTATTTTGGCCGCAGTCGGGTATCTCATCTATTCGGCTTATATGTCAAAACGTGGCGGTGACAACGTAAACCATGACGCGCACTTCTGGGGAGCGGTTTTTGGTTTTCTGTTCACATTGCTCTTTGCACCCGACCATGGACAGGGATTCCTCTTTCAGTTAATGCACCCGAGCTTCAACTTTTAGTGTTTTTTCAGTTGTAGGTTTTATTTTAAACCGTTCGTCGAGTCGCCATCCGGCTACCCATACAATGCGCTTATCCGATTCCAGCACCCATATCTTTTCTTTTTCATGAACAGGGATTTTCTGATCAATGAAGAACTTGCTCAGTTTTTTCTTCTTCATACCCATGCCTAAAGGATAGAAATAGTCGCCCTGGCGCCAGCGTCGCAATACCAAAGGCAAAGTCAGCTTATCCGCATCAAGAAAAGCAATATGATTAGTCGCGGGAATGGTGGCAGGTGTCTTTTGAAATGAAAAATGAAGGTTCATGTCCCGCGTCGTAACAGTACATGGAATCCCCTCAATCAAAATAAGATTTGTTGTATCTGTTTCGAGAGTGGTAGTGATCAGGAAATCGCGATCACGAATAACCTTATGAGTAGAAGATGAAACGAAATGACCGCTTTCAGCTTCTATCAATTGTATGATCTGCTGTATTTGCGAAGAAGAAAAATTGTACTGCCGGAACAGTTCATAAAGAACCGTTTCCAACGCATCTACATGTTTCAGCTTTCTGATAGGGATGTAAATGTCATTGCCACGCACTTCACATAATCTCTTTATATCCCTGGCAACGGCTTTTTGGTAAAGTATTTCTGCATCGGCAAAGCGATGAATGCTTTTATTGAGCTGGTCGACAACCTGGGGAAAATACTGTTCTATAGCCGGGAGGATGTTCAGCCGAACACCGTTTCGGAGATACTTGTCGCTCGCATTGGACCGGTCTTCCCTGAATGTTATATTACTTTGGGTAGCATACCCTGCAATTTCCTGACGGGTGGCAAAAAGCAATGGCCGAATGATCTTTCCATTCTTTTCACGAATTCCATGCAAACCGCTGATGCCTGTGCCTTTAAAAAGGTTTATCAAAAGCGTTTCCGCATTATCATTTGCATGATGGGCTGTAGCAACAGCGCTGTAATTGTTCTGCCTTCTGATTTCATCCAGCCACTCGTATCTTAATATTCTCGCTGTTTCCTGTATTCCCTTCTTCCACTCCTCCGATACCTTCTCGGTATCGAACCGAACTGAATGGAAGCTTATACCGCTTTTGCTGCACCATAGTCTTACAAATTCTTCATCTGCCAATGCATCATCTCCCCGCAATTGAAAATTGCAGTGGCCTACACCAAAGGAAATCTTCGCCTTCAAAAAAAGGTGACACATGGCCATAGAATCTATACCGCCGCTCACTGCAAGCAGCACGTTTGTATTGCCTGATGCAAACTTCCCTTTCCAGTTGTCAATAAATTGATCTAAAAGTGTCATGATCTCTAATAAACAAGGTCTTCATAAGCGGCCTGCAATTCGCTATAAGTGTGCATATCATTAGCGGTTTTCGCTGCCTTCATGCCACGTTCATATATGTCGGTAGCCGCTTGTATTTCGCCGTTCCTTTCCAGCAATTTGCCCAGATGGTAATAGGTGGCTACGTAAGAAGGCTCGTTTGCAAGATTCTTTTCGAATAGCAATTTTGCCTCTTCATCATTTTCTCCTTTAATATATTCCAGCGCCAGTGCGTGATTCAAAAAGCAGTCGTTGGGAGTTTGGGAGAGAAAATGCCTTAGTTTTTCAATTCTGTCGGACATGCCGTAAAATTAAGTGAATGGTGATAGGCAAAAAAACTAAGGCTGCCTCACGAGCAGCCTTAGTATCAAAAATGAGATATTCAATTATTTCGCAATTACTAATCTTGTTTGCAGCCTTTTATTGTTTTCCGATGCAAATACAACGGTATATAAACCATTTGAAAGTTGAGAAACGTCAATTGTGTTTTGGGCTTTTGCCTCCGTCTCCAATACAATCTTTCCTACGGCATCGAGAATTTGTAACCTACCCTTTATGTCATTAATACCACTAAGCGATACGGTTACAGATTTTGCCGCAGGATTAGGATACGCATTGATAGCAACCTTTTGCTGATCAATATCCTCAACATCAGTAGTCCAGTCCGTTCTAAAGTATTGCGTAAAACCGCATCCGAAGTCACCATTATAATAACCAGTCATATTTTTTAACGCTGGTGAAGTAAGGCTTCTGACCTGTATAAATCCGACCCCAGGATTTTGAGGATAGTAAGGATATACCCACCAATTTACGCCATCGCAACCAGCGTCTGAAACCTCTAACCTATAAACCGCAGGGCCCAATGTAATGGTGTCTGTATAGGTCGTATCAGTCTTATTGTTGATCCTTTGAGCAACAACGTTATCATTGCCATCATAGATTTTCCAGCTCGTTTCGCTTTCGCCGCTGCTAATTGCAGATTTGTTGGTTTTCATTGTTATTCTCAGGTTCACATCCCATTTTGGGGCGGCTGTGAATGTAGAGATAAGTTCATTATTACTCGCGTCTTCATCTGCCTGACCATTCGCTTCAACAATGCGGGCAATGAATTGGTTATTGTTACCTGTAGCCATACGCAATGACCATGGCTCCGGGAGGCTGATTTCAGTTTCATTCAAAGCATTCAATGTCCCTGTCCATGTATAGGTGCCTAATGGGTTCCCAACCACTCCATATTCTATCTTTAAAGAAGTAATGGTTGTACTGCTCGTGTTTTTAACCTTGATTACCGGTTTCCCAACCAAAGGATTCATGCGAAAGTGAGCCTGATCGTTTGTAGGGGCAATAATATCTTCAACAGAAGCATCCAGAGTCTTATTAAACCCTCCGTAATACACTACTTCGCTTTCAATAGTGTAAGAAGCCTGGCTTCCATTATTGGGCACAGAACTGTACGCAGGGAACGTTACATTCAACGTATAGTTGCTGCCGCCGGTTATTCCGCTTAAAAGATGAGAATAAGGCAAAACCTTATCACCTGGGCACCAGCCTGCACGGTCGTATACCCATGTACCATTTTGAGGGTAGTAGTTATTCGATCCGCAATTATTCCGCCAGAAGTTTTGCTGAACCAGTTGCTGATTGTTCAGGTTCATGGTGTAAGTGTTTGGACAAAACTCTGCACATCCCTGTGCGTCTCCGCCATGCCCCGTAATGGTAAACTTAGCTTCCGCTGTTTGTGCATTTGCAGGAGCAGAGAGAGAAACATTCGACAAAGCTGTATTAATAGGAGTGCCATGTCCATAGTCGTAGCTATTTTTCCAGACACGGGTAACACCTAAGACATTTCTTGCGGGGGTTCCTTCAATAAAAGCGAATTTCACATCAGCCGTAAAACCGCCTGAATAACCGGAAAAATGAACGCGAACGGTACCATTATTTTTCAGTATCGGGTAAAAATCCGTCACATCAAAGGAGTAAACACCCTTCCAGCTTGCATTCATCCGGGCACTGTTTGCGTAAGGGGTAATTAAACGCCCCAGCTCAAACGTATCACCTGCAGGTGTCATTATATAAGTTTGTACTGTGTAATCCCAATCGGAGCAGTATTGGGGATTACCAGGGCAACTATACTTTCCTAAAGTAAAATACATAAAAACCCGTCGATAACTTGTAGCTCCACTGGGAAATGTAACGGTGGAATCATAATCACCATAGTTAGGCATCCATATACCGTTTTGTGCCTGAACCCAGGTAGTATCTCCCGGTGCTGCTTTCACATTAAAAGCGGAAATAAGGATCAAGACTAAGAGGCAAAAATGTTTTCGCATTACTGTCATTTTAAGGAATAAGGCGATAAAGTTAAATATTCCTTTCGTTTGAGAAAGAAAACTAATTAAATCGCAGACATCATTAAATAGCGCTAATTTTGCACGCTTAAATTGAAATCATGCCGGGATTTACCGTAGCCATAGTAGGAAGACCTAACGTAGGAAAATCAACGCTCTTCAACAGGTTGCTTGAACAAAGAAAAGCCATAGTTGACGACTTTTCCGGCGTAACGCGCGATCGGCAATATGGAATTGCCGACTGGAATGGGAAAGCATTTAACGTAATAGACACCGGAGGCTTCGTAGCGAAATCAGATGATGTCTTTGAACGCGAAATAAAAAAGCAGGTAGAAATTGCCGTTGATGAAGCGAATCTGGTTTTGTTTGTCGTAGACACAATGACGGGCATCACCGGACAGGATGAAGACATGGCCGAGGTACTTCGCCGTTCGATAAAGCCGGTTTTGCTTGTTGTTAATAAAGTAGATAACGCTGAACGCGCCATCGATGCCGCAGAATTTTATTCGCTTGGCTTTGAGCATACCTTTTTTCTGTCATCCATCTCCGGCAGCGGTACTGGCGAACTACTTGACGAAGTTGCGAAACACATTCCTGAACCCATTAAGACATTTAATGAGGAAGGGGAAGAAGTAGAAACAGAGGAGAATGCGACTCCAAAATTTGCCATTATCGGCCAGCCGAACGCAGGAAAATCTACGTTGTTGAATGCCCTGGTCGGTGAAGAAAGAACTATTGTTTCCGATATTGCTGGTACTACACGCGACACCATCCATACACATTACAATCAATTTGGAAAGGAGTTTGTATTGATCGATACCGCAGGATTGCGGAAGAAAAAGAATGTCCACGAAGACCTGGAGTTTTACTCTGTAATCCGGGCAATAAGGGCAATGGATGAGGCAGATGTTTGTTTCATCGTCATAGATGCAGGCAATGGAATCACTGCTCAGGATATCAATATCTTTAGTCTTGCGGCCAGGAAAGGAAAGGGTATCGTACTGCTTGTGAACAAATGGGATCTGATGGAAAAAGAAACCAACACTGCACGCGACTACGAAAGGCAGATCAAACAAAAAACTGCCCCTTTCACCGATATTCCGGTAATATTTATATCAGCGAAAGACAAGAAAAGAATCTTCCAGGCAATGGAAAAGGGAATTGAAGTGTATGAAAGCAGACAGAGGAAAATCGCCACGTCAAAGCTTAATGAAATCTTATTGCCTGAAATAGAACGCTATCCACCACCAATGACACGCGGACACAATGTGAAGATCAAGTTTATCACCCAACTTCCCGTTGTCGTTCCTTCTTTTGCCTTCTATGCTAACTATCCGGATGCAATTAAGACTCCATATCGTAACTTTTTAGAGAATAAGGTGCGGGAGCATTTTAACTATAATGGCGTTCCGGTACGTATATTTTTCAGAAAGAAATAGGTAATTTTAAAGAGAGAGGCGGGCGAATCGCGTGACGGCAAATCTTCTCTCTTAATCTTGCTCACCTATCAAGGCACCCTTTATAAAAAATTATAGTGAAAGCGAAAACATTAAAGAAAGATAAAGTAAATATTATCACTCTTGGTTGCTCCAAGAACATGGTGGATAGTGAAGTGCTGAGCGGGCAACTCAATGCAAACGGTATTAAGGTAAAGCACGAAAGCGAAAAACTGGACCATAACATCGTAGTTGTAAATACATGCGGTTTTATTGATAAGGCAAAGGAAGAAAGCGTCAACACTATTCTTGAGCAGGTAGCGCTAAAGCAAGCCGGCAAACTTGATAAAGTATATGTCACAGGTTGTCTGAGTGAGCGCTACAGGCAAGATCTGCTTCATGAAATTCCGGAAGTGGATGCATGGTTTGGTACCATGGAGCTGCCTTTGATCCTGAAACAATTCAACGCAGACTATAAAAAAGAACTCCTGGGTGAGCGTTTACTTGCAACGCCGAAGCACTATGCCTACCTAAAAATATCCGAGGGTTGCAACCGCACTTGCTCCTTTTGCGCCATTCCGTTAATGCGCGGCGGTCATATATCTAAAACTATTGAAGAGGTTGTGGCAGAGGCGAAGAAACTGGTTTCTATGGGTGTAAAAGAGGTGATGCTTATAGCCCAGGAGCTTACTTATTACGGCCTTGATATTTATAAGAAGCGTGCATTGGGAGAATTACTGAAACATTTGTCTGACGTACAAGGCTTGCATTGGATCCGACTTCATTATGCATATCCTTCAAAGTTCCCCCTCGATATTTTGGATGTAATGCGTGAGCGTGAAAACATTTGCAACTATCTGGATATGCCTCTGCAGCACATCTCCAACAATATGCTGAAGGCAATGAAGCGCCAGATGGATAAGCAGGAAATTTACGATCTTGTTGCTGCGATCCGCGACAAGGTGCCAGGTATCTGTTTACGCAGCACGCTGATTGCGGGATTTCCTGGAGAAACGAGAGATGATGTGGAAGAGCTGAAAGCGTTTCTCGAAGACGTCCGTCTAGATCGCGTCGGTATTTTCACTTATTCTCACGAAGAAAACACCTCGGCCTACGATTTTGAGGACAATATTCCTGCTAAAGAAAAGGAAGCCCGCGCACAGGAAATAATGGAGGTGCAACAGGAAATCTCTTATGAAAAGAATCAGGAAAAGATTGGTAAGACATTCAAAGTGATCATCGATAAGAAAGAAGCCGGACGATACCTTGCCCGCACTGAGTTTGACAGCGTGGAGGTAGACAATGAGGTGATCATTCACAGTGAAAGCCCTTTGTCAATAGGGGATTTTGTGAATGTACAAATCACCAAGGCTTATGATTATGATCTGGAGGGAGAAGTAGTTTAGCTCTTAGGAGAAAATGTAGCTACAGTTCATTCAACTTTCTGGGTTAATCCCCTTAGTTTTACGCCCATTATGTTTCCTGATTTTCATTACCTGGTCCAAAGTCTATTGGGCATCGATGCTCCCGAATGGCTAAGCCTCTTCAAAACCTTTGGTCTGTTCGTTGCACTTGGCTTCCTGGCCGCCGCCTTTGTTTTGGTTAAGGATCTGAAGCGGAAAGAACAGATGGGATTGATGGTTCCTGAGTTCGAAACCATCGAAGTCGGCAAACCTGCCTCTCCAAATGAATTGCTTTGGGCGGCCGTTCTTGGATTCATTCTCGGATTTAAAGTTGGGGGCTTTTATAACCACTGGCAGGAAATTTCTCCTAATCCTATGGGCTATGTCTTCTCTCTTCAGGGAAATTTTATTGCAGGAATAATCGGCGCCCTCTTGATGGGCTATTTGAAATATTCAGAAAAAAAGAAAGAACAGCTTCCTGAGCCAAAGCAAAAGCGCGTAGCCACCTATCCGCATCAAAGAATTACTGAATTTGTAGTGATTGCAATGATAGCAGGCCTGGCCGGAGCAAAGGTTTTTAATGCATTTGAAACCTGGGACGATTTTGTAAGAAACCCAATAGAAAACCTCATATCATCTTCTGGACTAACATTTTATGGCGGGCTAATTACTGCCGGGGTTGCTATAGCCTGGTACGCAAAAAAACATAACATCCCTTTTGTGCATCTTGCAGACTCTTTTGCACCGGCTATGATGCTCGCTTACGGCATTGGGAGATTTGGTTGCCATTTTGCCGGAGATGGCGACTGGGGCATCTTCAATAGCGCCTATATCACTGGTATTAACGGTAGTTTGCATCTTGCAGAACCGGGCGCATTTGCCTCTGCGTTACATGCAAATCCGGAGTTTCTCCGGCGAATGATCTATGAGTTTGGCAGCTTTAATCAAATTCCACATATCTATCAACCAGCTCCAGGCTGGCTTCCTGACTGGTTATTTGCAATGAACTATCCGCACAATGTAAACAATGAGGGCGTTCCTTTAATCAACTGCATGGGCCAGTATTGCTCCGTACTTCCTATCGGTGTTTTCCCGACAGCGCTTTGGGAGGCCTTCACATGCATCATTCTGTTTTTCATTTTGTGGGCTTTGAGAAAGAGAATGAGGTATGCATTACGACTTTCTGGCATTTATCTGATACTGAATGGTTTGGAAAGATTTCTGGTTGAAAAGATTAGAGTCAATTACAAGTACGACTGGGGCTTTATACACCCTACCCAGGCAGAAATCATTTCTTTTCTCCTTATCATTTTCGGTATAGTACTCTTATTATACAAACGCAAAAAGAAGATACCATATGAAAACAGTCAGAGCTAACCTCTGATGAATTTTGGATAATCTGCGCTTGCCTTTGAATATCTATTCTCCTGAAAAGATCTTTTCCATAGCCAGCGCTTTTAGCCTCATCTCTCCCCACTCCAGGGTTGGATCGCTATCGAAAGTAATAGCACCACCTGTCTGGTAAGATAGATATTTGTCTCTTGCGTTATAAAACAAGCTTCGGATTATAACATTAAAGTCAAAATCTGAACCTGGAGCGATATATCCTACACAACCTGAATATAACCCGCGGGCAGTCTCCTCATATTGCTCGATTAGCTCCATCACTTTGATCTTTGGCGCGCCGGTCATGCTACCCATGGGGAAGGAATACTTGATAGCATTGGTAAAGGGATTCCCAGGAACAAGAGTTCCGCTGACGGTTGAGATCATCTGATGTACCTGGGGGAATGAATAGATACCGCAAAGCTCCTCTACCCTCACACTCTTCACCTCACAGCTTCTTGCGAGGTCATTACGTACAAGGTCAACGATCATTACATTTTCTGCCTGTTCCTTTTTGCTACTCTTCAAAAACGCCTTATTGGCCTCATCTACGCCCTTATCGCTACTTCTTTTTGCAGTTCCTTTGATTGGCTGAGAAACAAGCTTGCTTTCATGCTTGTATAAATAGCGTTCAGGACTTGCACATATCAGGTATTGATCAGATTGCCGGTAGAAAGCGGCAAAAGGAGCCGGAGCAACGTCATTCAACCGAATGAATACACTGAGCGGATCTATTCTCTGATTTTCTGAAAACCCTTCACTACAAAAGTTGATTTCGTAGCAGTCGCCAGCAGCTATGTGCTCTCTTAACTGATTGACGGTGTCCAGATATTTATCCTTTGAAACATTTAGCTTAAACCTGATTTTAGGCAAAGGCATCTCTGGCTCTAACGATATGCCGGTTATCTGCTGCCATATTTCTTCAGGATCAGCATTTAAACTTTCCACAACCAAAGCAGTACTATCAGCCTTAATGTAGCAGACAACATCAGGGCAAAAGAAGCTGGCGGGCTTAAAACCTATTTTATTTGTATGCTTTGAAGAAAGCCGCGGCTCAAGCGCATTTTTGAAGTCGTAACTGAAATGGCCCAGCAACCAATCCTTGTCCTGCTGGTGCCAATTGTAAATGTTATTGAGAAGGCCTGCGTCTTCTCCTTCAACAAACGAAACCGGGTTCACACCAAGCAGACATTCAAAGCGACTATACTGATTTTTATAACCGTTGTTATCCAGAAAACAAAAAATGCTGAACTGGTTTGCCCAATTCAGCATCTTTTGCTTTACTATTTTAAGGTCGCTTCCTCTCAGCGAAAATGTAGCTACCTTCCTTAGCACAGACTAAAAGTCATCATCATCGTCATCAAAACCGTTGTCGTCGCTAAAGAAACCGAGGTCTTTAAAGTCGTCATCTATATCAAAATCTTCATCGTCACCGGCTTTCTTCTTGCCACCAGCAGCCTTTTTAGACTTTGGCAGATCGAACTCTTCAAAGTCCTTATCTAAATCAAACTCATCATCGCTATCACCGAACTCATCGACTTCGTCTACATCCACATCATCGTCCTCATCATCTTCGTCTTCAACAGCGTTTGTTGATTTTTTCCCTGCTAGTTTTTTCTTTGGAGTTTCATCAAGTTCTTCGTCAAGTTCAACTTCATCATCTTCATCCATTTGTTTACTCGTTTTCGATGATGTCTTTTTTTCGGCACCGTCAGCTTTTGGTGCAGTCTTTTTGGTGGATACGTTTTTTGTAGAATTGGATCTCATAGCACTCTTACTATTGGCTGCGTAAATTTTTAATTGTTTATCGAAATTGCCAAATTTTTTTGCCGTTAAAACAGCTAAATTTCAAACAATATTTTGAATAGAATTTGCTATATTTTTCCGATTACATCCAGCAATTGTTCCCTTCCTGTACCGTTAGAAATATAAGCAATTTCCGTATCAAGAAACTGCTGAACAAACTTGCAGTACTCTTTGAAAGTCTCGGGAATGTCCTCATAGCTTTTGCAGCTACTTATCGGCCTTTCCCAGCCGTTAAATGCTTTGTAGACGGGAGTAACGGTAACATCACAAAGATCGTACGGCATTTGGTCTGTTTCCTTTCCGTCAATTGAGTAGGCGGTTGCCGCATACACAGGATTGAATGAGTCTAAAACGTCAGCTTTTGTTATTATCAATTTTGTAACACCGCTTAGCATCACTGCATAGCGTAGCGCAACGAGATCAATCCAGCCA
>DATJDP010000144.1:0-28917 GCA_035497355.1 Flavipsychrobacter sp. | reverse complement strand
AAGTGGTTTTTGCATAGACAAAAATGTCTTTTGCATGTCCAGAAATAACTTTTGCATGTCCAGAAATGTCTTTTGCATATACAAAAATGGTCTTTGCATGTACAAAAGTCTCTTTTGCATGTACAAAAATGACTTTTGCATGTCCAGAAATAACTTTTGCATATCCAGAAATGATTTTTGCACATCCAGAAATGTCTTTGGAACTTCCAAAACAGTCTCCAGAGTTCTGGAAATATGAGACTATAAAATATTTTGTGTAAACAGTTTTTGTAGGTGAGTTAGTTCAGGCGGCATCGTTGGTCAAAAATAATTAAGAACTGGTGAAGCACGATGCCCCAGTTTTGTATGGGCGTGTTCCATTTTTTTTCAATATTAAGGATTGCCAGGTAGACGGCTTTGGCTGCAGCCTGATCGTCTACGAACTGGACCTTCGTTTTGGTATACTTGCGAATGCCACGGTTGAGATTTTCAATGGTGTTGGTGGTATAAATGATTTTTCTGATCTCGAGAGGATAATCAAAATAACAGGTAAGGTTGTCCCAGTTATTGTGCCAGGAGGCTATAGCTAGCCTGTATTTGGCACCCCAGTTGTCTGCCATGACCGTTAGCGCGTCGAAAGCAGCCTCACGGTTTACTGCGCCGTAAACAGCTTTTAAATCGCTACAGAAAGCCCTTCTGTCTTTCCATACCACATACTTACAACTGTTTCTGATCTGGTGCACGATACAAAGTTGGGTGACGGTATTGGGAAACGCTGCTTTAATTGCGTCGGTGAAGCCTTTGAGGTTGTCTGTGCAGGCGATCAGGATGTCTTCAACGCCGCGGGCTTTCAGATCAGTGAGTACCGACAACCAGAAGGATGCAGACTCTGTTTCTGCTATCCACAAACCCAACACCTCTTTGTACCCATCATTGCGCAGACCGATGACCAGATACACGCATTTATTAATAAAGCGTCCGTTCTGCTTTACTTTAAGCACAATGCCATCCATCCATACGGTAAAATAAACCTGCTCCAACGGTCGGTTCTGCCAGAGCTTTGCCTGTTCTACGATCTTATTAGTTATGTTGGAGATGGTGCCTTCTGAAATCTCCAAACCATAGACTTCCTTTACCTGTTCAGATATATCGGCGGTGGTCATTCCTCTGCTATACATGCCGATAATAGCTTCTTCGAGCTTATCACTCATACGTTGACCTTTGGGTATAAGCTGAGGCTCAAATTGGCCGTTGCGGTCGCGCGGGATATTGAGAACCACGTCCCCCAGCGATTCTGTCTTTACCTTTTTTGAGTAGGAGCCATTACGGCTATTGCCACTATTGTGCCCCTCTTTACTATGCTTCTGATAGCCCAGGTGTTCGTCAAGTTCTGCCTTGAGCATTTCTTCAACCCCTTGCTTAAACAGACTGTGGAAAAATGATTGAAAATCTTCTTTGCTTTTAAACTGCTTGAAAAAATCCTTCGGAATGGATGGTTGTTGATCGTTCATAAACTGTATTTAAAGATAAAAAATGAGGGGCTAATCCAGCCGCCCGATTCTCTCGGCTTCGTTCCGTTCGGCTACGCTACGCTACGCCTTACTCCACTGCGCCGAGAGAATCCTTTATCTACACTACTTTCTATTTACACAGTTTATTTTATACTTCCAGGTTTTACTCAAAACGGTGTTATCGAAAGAGTTTTTGCAAGACCAAACCTGATTTTTACAAGTCTAAAAGGCTCTTTTGCAAATGCAAAAGTCTCTTCTGTAAGTCTAAAAGTTGTTTTTGTAAGTGCAAAAATCTCTTTTGCAAATCCAAAACCCGCTTTTGCATGTCCAAAAGTCTCTTTTGTAAGTCCAAAACTCATTTTTGCAACTCCAAACGTCCCTTTTGCATGTCCAAAACTCATTTTTGTAAGTACAAAAATCTCTTTTGCAAATCCAAAACTCGCTTTTGTAAGTCCAAAAATGGTTTTTGCAAGTCCAAAAGTCGTTTTTGCAAGTCTAAAAAAGTCTTTGTCTGGCGCAATAGCAAGATGCCAGTGCTTAAATAAAAAGGAGAGGCTATACGTTTCGGTACAGCCTCCTCCTTCCCTAAAGAATTCTAATGATTATCTCAAAAACAACAGTTCACGATATTTTGGGAGCGGATAAAGTTTATCGTCGACAATGAGCTCCAGCTTATCTGCATGATAGCGAATTTTATCAAAATATATTTTCACATCATTGCAGTACATCTCGGCGCATTTATGTGTGTTACCAACATTGTTTGCACGTTTGCGCGCTTCTATCATCGCTTCTACGTTGTCATTGATCTCCTGAATATGCTTACTCACAATCTTCAAAAGGTTGAGCTGCGAGCGATAGGAGTCCTCTCCGAGTCCCAGATCCTTTAGCCCTCTCACGTTTTCAATTAACACATTCTGGTAGTTGATAGCAGCAGGCAGAATATGGTTGGTGCAGATGTAGCCAAGAATGCGTGCCTCGATCTGTACCTTCTTTATATAATCTTCAAGCATTATTTCATGTCGCGCTTCCAGCTCACGCGCCGTAAAAATGCCATTGCTGATGAATACTTTTTTTGCGCTTTCCGTTACTAAGGCATCCAGTGCTTCCGGTGTAGTTTTAAAATTACTTAAGCCGCGTTTTGCTGCTTCCTGTGCCCATTCTTCACTATAGTTATCGCCTTCAAAAAGGATGCTTTTTGATTTGGTAATATAGTCGCGCAGCACATGCATGATGGCTATTTCCTTCTTTTCCCCTTTTTCTATCAAAGAGTCTACCTCTTTTGAAAACACTTTCAGCGACTCTGCTACAATAGTATTTAATACCGTCATTGAAGAAGCACAATTGGCTGACGACCCTACTGCCCGGAATTCAAATTTGTTTCCTGTAAAGGCAAAAGGCGAAGTGCGGTTACGGTCTGTGTTGTCCATAAGCAGCTCAGGAATTTGCTTATGGATGTCCAGTTTCAGTATCACTTCATCCTGCTCGCTGAACTTTTCTTTCACGCGGCTTTCTATCTCGTCCAGCACCTGCGAAAGGAACGTACCGGCAAAAACCGAGATGATGGCAGGGGGCGCTTCATTAGCACCGAGGCGATAGTCGTTGCCGGCAGAAGCGATTGCAGCACGCAGCAGATCTGCATGATCGTGTACCGCCTTAATGGTATTGATAAAGAAAGTGAGGAACATGAGGTTCGTACGTGGCGTCTTTCCCGGCGCAAGCAGATTCACTCCTGTGTCCGTTGCCATGCTCCAGTTGTTATGCTTACCACTTCCGTTCACGCCTTTAAAAGGCTTCTCATGGAAAAGCACCTTTAACTTGTGGCGTTTAGCCACTTTATTCATTATGTCCATCAGCAGTGAGTTATGATCCACTGCTATGTTCACTTCTTCAAATATCGGTGCGCACTCAAACTGACCGGGAGCCACTTCATTATGACGGGTACGAAGCGGAATGCCCAGTTTGTAGGCCTCCTGTTCGAAATCCTGCATAAAGGCAAATACCCTTTCTGCTATAGACCCGAAATAATGGTCTTCCAGTTGCTGGCCTTTTGCCGGCGCATGGCCGATCAGCGTGCGGCCACACATCACAATATCAGGACGTGCATTAGCCAGGCTCTCATCTACCACAAAATATTCCTGCTCCCAGCCTAAAGTAACGGTTACCTTATTAACATTCTTATCGAAGTAACGACAAACATCTACGGCAGCCTTATCGAGCGCAGCAATAGATTTCAACAAAGGCGCCTTATAATCAAGCGATTCACCGTTGTATGCTATGAAAATAGTAGGTATGCAAAGAGTTTTGCCATAACCCGACTCCATAATGAAAGCCGGTGATGAAGGATCCCAGGCGGTATAGCCCCTCGCCTCAAACGTAGCGCGGATGCCGCCGTTGGGAAAAGAGGAAGCGTCCGGCTCCTGCTGTATCAATGCAGCGCCATCAAACAGTTCTATTGCAGCACCATCGCTTTTTATAGTGAAAAATGAATCATGTTTTTCTGCAGTTGTACCTGTAAGCGGTTGAAACCAGTGTGTAAAGTGAGTGACACCACGTTCTTCTGCCCACGCCTTCATCCCAGACGCAATCTGATCGGCCACCTTACGATCTATTTTCGCAGCCGCTTTTATGGAAGCAATCAGGCTTTTGTAAGCTTCGTCGCTAAGGTATTCACGCATGGCGCGCTCTGTAAATACATTGCTATTGAACATCGAAGAAATACGCTTACCATTATAATGGTGAATTTTGCGTTCTTCAGATGCCAGCTCTTGCAAAGCAGGAAAACGTAAGGAAGACATTGAATTATATTTTTAGCAAAAGTATAGCTACAGCGGTGATTCTTCCAAATTTTCTTATACTTTTTCTAAAAAACAATACATAATTAACAATAAAATATTAAAATGATGGGTGAAATAAGCGGTCATGAATAACATAAGAACACGCAAACACCTGATTAATAAAGCCTTTGGTAGTGACAGCCAATTGTGGTAGCGTCAATTGCAAATCAAAAATAATGTTTCGTTCGTTTGATTCTTCTTCCACCTGGCTGATTGGTAGATGTTCTATAAAATCTACACCGCGCCTTCCCTGCCATTTGTAAACAGCCTCTTTGGCACACCATGCCAGTGTGATCAACTGCGGATCGTTTTGAAAAAACAGCTGCTCTTTTTTTGTAAGAAACTTATGTTGCAGCTGCTGCATCCTGGCATGCCAGACCTGAATATCAATGCCACATTCCACATCAGGACTTACCACTGCTGCCACATAAGGGAAAGAATGAGAGATAGAAAAGTAAAACTGATTGTTATCTACACGCGGCTTATCATGTTCGTCAGGTTTAATATTTAGCAGCGGGAATTCTCTTTTTAGATGCTTCAGCAAGAATCGGCCCGCAAGGTGTTCCAACCTTCTTTTTTCGCTTTTTATATCTGAGGTGACACCGGTTCTTTCGATAAAAAAACTCTCGGGTTCCTTTATTTCCCAGATAGCTGCCAGGCTGTACTGATCGCTGCTCCATTCGCGGTAAAGAGGCATGAAGTGATTCCTTTTATGCAAAGATCGCAATGATTACCGGCCTAAAAATTCATTTGCTAAGAAGTTTTAGCATTTATCTTAAATTCAGATGGATAAATTTGCGTAAAACCAATCGGTATATGAAATCCTTTGCAATCAGTTTCATACTGTGCTTTTTATCTGTTGCCTGTTTTGCACAACCGCTGGCACCGGTGAACAAGATTAATTACAAGAAAACAGGTGCGCCCATACCGCCTTTCTTACTGGAAAAGCCTAATGGCGGAACTTTTGTCAATACGCAACTCAAGAAGGGCAAGCCGGTTATGCTGATGATCTTTAGTCCTCAGTGTGACCACTGCGAGCACATGATGGACAGCCTGAAAAATATTGCAGGAATGTTCAAAAACACACAGTTGATGTTTGTGGCAGAGGATAGAAACAAGCAGTTTATGAAGGGCTTTATCGAAAAGACAAAAATCGGTAATGTCGCTTTGTTTGAAAATATTGGAACCGAAAGAGGCCGCTTGATCGGTGAGATCTACAACTATAAGCTTTTACCGCAGGTTAACTTTTACGATAAAAATTATAAACTGGTCCATTCCTTCGACGGCAATGCTCCGCTTGATTCTATTAAAATGTTTATTCACTAATTACTTCATTTGAACAAAATGCTGCTGTTCGCTTTGGTAGCGTTCAGCACAAGGTTATATTTGCTTTATGATTCTTTCTGATAAGCGCATCCTTGAAGAGATAAAAGGTGGAAACATTAAAATAGAGCCTTTTAGTCGCGAATGCCTTGGCAGCAATAGCTACGATGTACATCTCGGTAGCACGCTTGCTACCTATAAAGAGCATATTCTTGATGCAAAAAAGCATAATACCATCGAGCACTTCGAAATCCCCGAAGAGGGATTTGTACTATATCCGCATATTTTTTATCTCGGTGTGACGGCCGAATACACTGAATCGCACGCGCATGTTCCCTTTCTCGAAGGGAAATCGAGTACAGGAAGGCTGGGAATCGACATTCACGCTACGGCTGGAAAAGGAGATGTAGGGTTTTGCGGCAATTGGACACTGGAGATCTCGGTAAAACAACCTGTAAAGATTTATAAAGGAATGCCGATAGGACAGTTGATCTACTTCCCCGTAGACGGAGAGATTGAAGTAAAATACAATCAAAAGGGGAACGCTAAATACAGCGATCAGCCGAACAAGCCGGTAGAAAGTATGATGTGGAAAAACGAGTTTTAGCAACAACAAGGTGCTGACACTACACCAGTCTTATTTTAGGCAATTCAGCTTCTGCGAGTAACGATTCTCATTTATTCTAAAATACGGCGGATAATGCTATTACCGCCTTTTCTTTTTGCTATTTTTACAGCTTTAAACCTATTGTAACGAATATGATCTCATTGGGTGGTAAAACGCTGGACCTTGTTGCGTTTGAACAGATCGTGCTACAAAACAAGAATATTGAAATAAACAAAGAGACGCTGGATGATGTGCAGGATTGCTTCCAGTTCCTTAAGAATTTCTCTGGCGATAAGCTGATCTACGGCATTAATACCGGCTTCGGTCCGATGGCACAATACCGCATTAATGACGAAGACCGTGTTGCACTTCAATACAACCTCATTCGTTCCCATTGTTCAGGGATGGGAGCCCTGCTTACAGAACAACAATGTCGTGCGACTTTGCTGGCAAGGCTAAACACTATGCTCCTCGGATTTTCAGGCATTCACATAAACCTGATTAACCTGATGACTGCGTTGGTGAATGTAGGGGCATATCCAGCTATCTATGCGCATGGGGGCGTAGGGGCAAGCGGTGATCTGGTCCAGCTTGCCCATCTTGCCTTGGGCCTAATAGGTGAGGGGAATTTCTGGTTTAAAGGTGAAGTGGTTCCTGCAAAGAGGGTCTATGAAACGACTGGGTTAAAACCGCTGGAAATTCATATCAGAGAAGGACTGGGTCTCCTCAACGGCACCTCTGCAATGACCGGAATCGGTGCCATTAATGTGCTGCACGCACGTAAACTCATTACTGGTCAGATACTATTCTCTCTGATGGTAAATGAAATAATGGAGGCATATGATGACCATTTCTCAGAGGAACTTAACTCTGTAAAACGCCACCCCGGCCAGCAGATGGTAGCAATGGCTATGCGAGCAATATCGAAGAGGAGCGGCCTGTTGCGCAAGCGCCAGGAGTATCTCTATGATAAGAAGGTAACCGAAGAGGTGATCGAGGACAAGGTGCAGGAATATTATTCGTTGCGCTGCGTGCCACAAATTCTTGGCCCCGTGTACGACACGATTGAGAACACTGCACGGGTGATAACTGATGAACTGAACTCCGTGAACGACAACCCGATCATAGACCGCAAAAGCCAAAATATCTTTCACGGTGGCAACTTCCATGGTGACTATGTATCACTGGAAATGGACAAGCTAAAGATTGCAGTAACCAAACTTTCAATGCTTGCAGAACGGCAACTCAACTTCCTGCTCAATCACCATCTTAATAAAAAGCTTCCGCCTTTCATCAATACAGGAAGGCTGGGACTGAACTTTGGCATTCAGGGCATGCAATACCCAGCAGTCTCCAACGTTGCCGAAAATCAGACACTCAGCAACCCTATGTATATTCACAGTATCAGCAATAACAATGACAATCAGGATATAGTGAGCATGGGTTGCAATGCAGCACAGATGTGCGCACGCGTGATCGAGAACTCCTTTGAGGTTCTTTCAGTTCATGCGCTGGCTATTGTTCAGGCTATTGACTACAAGAACTATAAAGACAGATTGTCGCCTGCTACCCGATGGATGTATGATAATTTGAGCGGGTTGGCACCTTCGTTTGAAGAAGACGAGCCTTCCTCTGAGAGACTGTACAAAGTAAAGCAATGGCTGATGGAAACAGAAGTGGGGGCGAATATGAAGAACCTGCTTGGCTTCGATAGCTGGCAGTTAATCCATAACTAACGCTCCCCAGTCGATACAATTCAGTGAAACCAAAAACACGGACAGAAAACCAGCAAGCAACAAACATGAAATACGCGCTCGTTACAGGAGGCTCCAGGGGCATTGGCCGCGCCACGTGCGTGAAGCTGGCAGAATTGGGCTATTCTGTTCTCGTCAATTATAAAGGAAACATCGAAGCAGCAGAAGAAACTGCCAGATTAGTGCGGGAGAAAGAGGTAGAAGCAACTTTGCTGAACTTTAATGTAGCAGACAAGGAACAGGTGCAACAGGTATTAGGAGGATGGATGGAAGCGCATAAGGACGATATTATTGAGGTGCTTGTCAATAATGCTGGTATCCGTCAGGACACGCTGCTAATGAGCATGACTGATAATCAATGGGACGATGTGGTGAATACTAGCCTTCAGGGAATGTATAACGTCACTAAGGCAGTCCTGAACCCGATGTTGATGAACCGTTATGGTCGCATCATCAATATGGTGTCACTAAGTGGCATCAAAGGAATGCCTGGACAAGTAAACTATTCCGCGGCCAAAGCAGGCATGATCGGTGCTACCAAAGCGCTCGCACAGGAAATTGCAAAACGGAATGTTACGGTAAATGCTATCGCGCCAGGCTTCGTCAAAACGGATATGACTGAAGAACTAAATGAAAAAGATCTCGCTAAGATGATTCCTATGCAACGCTTCGGCGAAGCACAGGAAGTGGCAGAGCTTGCAGGTTTTTTAGCATCGAAACAATCTTCTTATATTACAGGACAGGTTATCTCTATTAACGGTGGACTCTATACCTGATAGGTTTTTACTCTAAAAAACATGAACAGAGTTGTCATTACAGGACTCGGCATCTATTCCTCTTTGGGGAAAAACCAAGAGGAGGTAGCGAAATCTTTGTTTGAAGGGCGCTCGGGCATAATCCTTGACCCGGAACGCAAAGAAATGGGCTACAGGTCCGGGCTTACCGGCTTTGTCGAGCGGCCACAGCTGAAAGGGCTGCTGGATCGCAGGTCACGAATCATGATGCCAGAGCATGCTGAGTTTGCCTATATGGCAACAAGTGAAGCACTGCAACAGGCAAATCTCAATACCGAGTATTTCGAACTCAATGAAACGGGCATTATTTATGGAAATGATAGTTGCGCAAAGCCGGTTATTGAAGCTATTGATCTGATCCGCGAAAAAAAGGATACAATGATGGTGGGCTCAGGCTCTGTGTTTCAAGTGTTGAATTCTACAGTGACTATGAACCTCGCTACAATCTTTAAGCTAAAAGGAGTAAATTTCACCATAAGTGCTGCCTGTGCCAGTGGCTCACATTCGATAGGGCTGGGATATATGTTTATCAAACAAGGACTGCAGCAAAGGGTAATCTGTGGCGGAGCTCAGGAAATAAACATTTACTCTATGCCCAACTTCGATGCACTTGGTACTTTCTCCTCGAGAGAAGCAGAACCAGCGAAAGCTTCCCGGCCCTTTGACAGAGATCGTGATGGACTCGTGCCGGGTGGCGGTGCTGCAACGGTAATACTCGAGAGCCTGGAAAGTGCCCAGCAACGCGGAGCAACTATTCTCGGTGAGGTATTAGGTTATGGCTTTTCTTCTAATGGTCAGCACATTTCTAATCCAAGTTCTGAAGGGCAGGTGAGGTCTATCGCAAAATCGCTGAAAGATGCCGGTATAGATCCCAAGATGATACAGTATATCAACGCGCACGCCACTTCCACACCTGCTGGTGATGGTACGGAAGCAGAAGCAATCTATGAAGTTTTCGGTGGCAAAGTGCCGGTAAGCTCCACCAAGTCTATGACCGGGCACGAATGCTGGATGGCAGGCGCAAGCGAAATCGTTTACTCAATGCTGATGATGCAGAATAATTTTATCGCCCCCAACATTAACTTCGAAAATCCTGACGAACACTCTGCAAAAATCAATGTGGTGCCAGAAACGCTGACACAGGAGTTTGATCTGTTCTTATCTAATTCTTTTGGCTTTGGCGGTACGAATTCCAGTCTTGTCGTGAGGAAATGGCGATAAAAACTGTATAAACCTCATGCCCTATCTTGCGGGTCTGACATTATATTGGTACATTATGACTCAGTAAGTCGCGTGCTGATATCAGGTAATACGATGTTGGTAGCCACTTTAACCGATATTCTCCTTTCTCTTAATGTCGATCACTCAGCCCTTATGGCGTTCGATATTATTTTTAAAAGGTCGGCACCAACATAGATTCGAATCTTGGGCATTTATTCTTATCCTGTGCCCACAAGCCTTTTGTCAAAATACCGCGTGAATAAACAGAAATTTCCATTCCCCCCATTCCGTTTGAGGCAGTCTTTAGGCCCGACGAGTTAACATCGTACGATACGGTGAACGAATAGCTTTTATAGTCCAGTTTGACAGTGGGAATCCAAGCGTCATTTACACGGTAAAATACGCCACCGTAGAAGGTGAATACAGAATTTAAAGAAGCGTCAATAGTGCGCCAGCTTCCAAGTACACCCGCTATAATTTCCTGATAAGTTCCCTGCTTAGAATAATTGGCATGCATTGTAAACCCAAGCTGATTATTTGCCAGGTATTGAAAGCCAAAGCTTCCATTCCACTTTGTATTTAGGCGCAAAAATGCTTCGCTCTCGCTGAATGCCGCCTTAGGCTTATTTATATGGTACGCAGCTGCACCGAGGTAATAGTTGATATTATTAAATTCACCGAGGGAGCTATTGAAGCTTACACCTGCGCCAACGTCAAAATAAGTATTTTTAGTGTTCGTAATATTCTCATTCGAGGCATTCCCCGGATCGTAACCTCCCCCCTGATATTGGGACGCAAAGGTCATTTTCGACGGATCTACTGAACGCTGGATATAGCCTGCAGTAAAGCCTGCAGAGAGATAAGACTGATGCTTATCTTCAAGCGCTTTATTATAGTTCACTGCCGGATACACTTGAAAGCTGTTGAAATTGATGCTTCCTGCTTTATCGTATGTAGCAGTAACGCCGAAACTGAAGTTGTCGCCTGTTTCTTCATTCACGGTAATACGACTTTCAGCAGAAGCAAGAACCGTTTGAAATGGAACAGAAATATTACTCCACTGATTTCGGTAGTTCACACCAACTTTATAATCGCCACTGAAGATACCAGTAAGTGCCGGATTGCGCAGAATAGCGTTTTCATAAAACTGAGAAAAGTGAATATCCTGTGCTTGTGTTTGCTTCACTGCCAGAGTCGCCAAGAACGATGCTGCAACAAGCTTTAAATATCTCTTCATAAAAAAGGTTTTCGATTTGAATTTTGTTGATCTAACGGATTAGGGAAACGTCTCCTTTTATCTGCATAGGTGCCCCACTATAGCAGGTAGCATCTATAATATATACATACACATCCGGCTTGAGCACCTCGTTTTTATAGGTTCCATCCCAGCCCTCAAGCTCCTGATTCGTCTGAATGTTTTGAACATCATAAACCAGTTGGCCCCAGCGGTTGTAAATTCTGAAACGCTGAATTGTAGAAACGCCTTTCCCTTGCGGATAAAAACGGTCGTTATTACCATCACCATTCGGGGTGAAGGTATTTGGTACAAAGATTTGGCTATTGTCGCAGGTTACGAAAATGATCACATCATCATCAGCACTGCACCCATATTCATTAGAGGCTGTAACTTTATATGTTGTGGTTTGTTTGGGAGTAGCAATCGGGCTACTACAGTCACTACAACTCAGTTCATCCGCAGGCGTCCATGCGTAGTAATCCGTATTGGTAGTTTGCGCAAACAGATTTACGGAACTTCCGGCGATCACATTCTGATCCTGTCCCGCGTTCACTGTTGGCTTCGGATGAACAAGTATGGTAACCTTATTTGTATCTGAAAAGCAATCTCCCTGCTTGATTACAACTTCATAGGTGGTAGTAACAGAAGGAGTTGCAACAGGATTACTAATCGTACTATTATTCAAGCCATATGAAGGGCTCCATATGTACTGTGAACCTCCAGATGCAGAAAGCTGCACTGATTCTCCTTCACAAAGTGTGTCGCCCGGACTAACGGAGAATGGCTGCATCTGTATTACCGAAATATTTACCTTATCAGAGTCGTTACAGCCATTTGCATCCGTACCGACAACGGTGTATGTTATATCGTTCGCGGGACTCGCAAGGGGGTTAGTACATGTACTGCAGGATAGACTGGTAGCAGGAGACCATACATAAGCAACGCCACCTGTGGCCTGCAGTTGTACAGAGCTTCCATTGCATATTGTTTGGTCAGTACCTGCATCAATAATCGGCTGAGGGTAAATGCCGACTGCAACATCGTCTGTATTGGTACAACCATTACCATCGGTTCCGGTAACAGTATAGGTAGTATTTGTTGTCGGTGACGCAACAGGATTCGCACAGCTATTACAAGATAGCGTTGAAGCAGGTGTCCAGCTATAAGTTGAGGCGCCGGTGGCCTGCAGCTGTGTTGAATTCAACTTACACACAGACCGGTCAACACCTGCATTGACAACTGGCAAAGGATTCACGTTTACGATTACCTGAGCGGTGTCCTTACATCCATTGACATCAGAGCCAATCACCGTAAAGCTTGTTGTTGCAGATGGCGTCGCTGTAGGATTAGCACAATTGCTACATGATAGTCCGGCGGCTGGCGACCACGTGTAAGAAGATGCACCGCTTACCTGTAGGGGCACGGGTGTACCAAGACAAGCTGTCTGAGCATTGCTTGCGGTAATAGTGGGCAAGGAATTGACTGTAACCGTTACCTGGCTTGTATTTACGCAGCCATTGGCATTAGTTCCTGTTACAGTAAAAGTAGTTGTTGAAGCAGGAGATGCGATAGGGTTCGCACAACTACTACAAGACAAGTCGGTAGAAGGGGACCAGCTATAATTACTTGCACCAGTGGCCTGCAGTTGTACAGTAGACCCTATACAAAGCGATTGGTTCGCACCAGCGCTTACCGTAGGAAGGGGATTAACAGTTATAGTCACCGCACCCGTATCTGAGCAACCATTTCCGCTTGTTCCTACCACTACGTAAGTTGTCGTAGAGGTCGGCGTGGCGGTAGGGTTGGCACACGTAGTGCAAGATAAACCTGTTGTGGGCGTCCAGCTCAAAGTCGTAGCGCCAGATGCCTGCAATTGTGTATTTCCCCCAGCGCAAAGAGTGTTGTTTGTTGCTGTGGCTGCTACATTAGGAACGTTGTCCACATTTACAGTGATCTGAGCGGTACTTGAACAGCCGGCAGCGGAGACGCCGGTTACGGTATACATAGTAGTGGCCGTCGGAGACGCGAACGGCGATGCACAGTTGTTGCAAGACAAGCCTGTGGATGGCGACCAGCTATAAGTGGCGGCACCTGACACTCCTAGCTGAACAGACGAACCTGCGCAGATAGTCGGATCGGGACCAGTCTGAATCACAGGCAGCGGATTCACTGTCACAGTTACCTGAGCTGTATCCGTACAACCGTTTGCAGCGGTGCCAATAACAGAATAGGTTACAGTGCTTGTCGGATTTGTTTGCGGATTCGGACAGGTGATACAGGAAAGCCCCGCGGCTGGCGACCAAACATAACTTGCAGCTCCGGTTGCCTGCAATTGCACGGGAACTGAATTTCCCTGGCAAATAGAAACATTACTCCCAGCGCTTACATTAGGCTGTGGAAGAATGGTAACAGATTTTTGTATAGTATCAGCGCAGCCTTGAGAGCTTGCCATGATTAATCTTACTGTATAAGTACCGGGAGCGCTATAAGCATGGCTTGGATTGTGAACAGTACTGCTGCCTCCGTCACCAAAAGTCCAGCTTCTCGTCGCTACCGGATTTACATGGAACAAGGTTGTATCTGTAAACTGTACCGTACCTGAACCACAAATTAAACCAGGGCTAAAAAAGAAGTCTCCAATTACTTTATCAACCTTGATTGTGTCTGTTCCCTGGATCGGTACAACGCAGGACACACCATCGCTTAGAAGCAGTATCGGCACATATATGCCGGGTGTTGTATACGTATAGCTCGTTGAAGATGCAGTAGTGCTTTGCGTTACCCCATTATTCATATCCCATATCAATACCTGGGTGTTCTGGTTGGTGGAAGTGAAATTCACAGTAAGCGGCGAGCAGCCATTATATGGGGTATAAGAGAAAGTTCCTGTAGGGCCTAAAATAGTTATCGTCTTGCTGACGGAGTCCATACAAGTTCCATTCTGTCCTTTAAGTTTTACACTATAAGTACCAGGCAGCGTATAAATAGTAGAAGGGCTCGGAAGTGTAGAGCTGTTGCCATTTCCAAAGGACCAGGTGAAGTTGCTGGCATTGGCAGACGTATTAGTAAAGTTTACTGTCAGCGGTGGACAGGTAGCAAAGGTGTCGCTTGCAGTAAACCCAAGATTGATACCTCCAACGTTGATATAAGCCGTCTTTACAAGAGTGTCGCGGCACAGCGTTCCATCAACAACTATAAGTGAAACGGTATAAGTACCGGTATTGGAATAGGTGTGAGCCGGATTGGTGGCAGTAGAAGTACCGCCATCACCAAAGTTCCAGGTATAAGAAAGATTGCTTCCTGCAGAACTATTTGTAAACGTAATCGGCTGGCCGGGGCAAATAGTTGTAGTATTAGCGGTAAAGCTGGCCGTTGGCTTCGTTGCAGCGATGTAGTTTGTCCTGACAAGTGAATCCACGCAGCCATTGCCATTCGTAACGACGAGTGTTGCAGAATAACTTCCGGCGGGATAGGTATGCAATAAATTCGCAACATTGGCAGAGCTCAAAGAGCCGTCTCCAAAACGCCAGATACGGGAGAAAATACCTGTACCACCGGACGAAGACTGATCGGTGAAATTGACAGTCAGAGGAGCGCAACCGCTTGTTGGAGCACCACTGAAGTTTGCAGTTGGGCCATTTACGTTTATATAATTGGCTTTAACCAGCGTATCATAGCAGTTTCTCGCGTCTTTGACAACAAGCGTCACTGTATATGTTCCGTTAGCAGTATATGCGTGAGAAGTTGTATTTGTAGCGGTCGTTTGTGTTGCACCATCGCCAAAATCCCAGATATAGTCCGTAATGTGGGCAGATGACTGAGCGGTGAAATTGACGCCCTGGTTTTTACAAACAACTGAATCGTCCGCAGCAAATTGAGCTATCAGATCGTAAACGACCACAGCAACTGTTTTTGTAGAAATACAACCAGAAGGCAAATTGGTAACAGTAAGCGTTACATTATAGGTGCCAAACGCAGCATACGTGTGCGCTGGCGGGTTTTGTAGTGTAGAGGTAGTGCCGTCCCCAAAATCCCACGCCCAAACATTTCCTCCCGTGGACGTGTTTGTAAAAGAAACCTGCAGACGGTTAGCACAGTTGTATACCGGTGCAAACAATGCCTTTGGTGGATAGATGGTAATGGTAGACGAGTAGGTAGAGATACATCCGTTAATATTTACTGTAAGGGTTGCGGTGTACGTTCCCTGTGCTGAATAAGCGTGCGTTGGATTTAAAACAGCACTTGTGGCACCGTCACCAAAGCTCCAGGTATAGACCGGAGTAGCGCCTAAGGGAATCGTTGATGTATTCGTAAACGTTATCAGCTGCTGTGGGCAAGCACTGGTAGGATTAGCAGTAAAGCTTGCTGTTGGTTGCGTACCTACGTTTACAGTAACGGCTGGAGCAGTAATAACACAGCCGGTACTTGTAGTTACAGTAAGCGAAACAGAATAAGTTCCGGCGCCATAAGTGTGACTAACTGTTGGCCCTGAGGATGAGGTATTGCCGTCTCCAAAGTTCCACGAATAGCTGCTAATAGAATAGCCAGCAGGAATGTTTGCAGTAAAGTTGACTACTGAAGGCGCACATGAACTGGCTTGAGTTTTGGAGACTGTAACGGTCGGCAGCGAAAGATTGATGTAATTATTTCTCACAAACGTGTCGTTACAGCCATTGGCTCCATAAGCCACAAGTTTTACTGTGTAAACGCCCAATGAACTATAGGTATGCGATGGACTGGTGGCAGTTGAAGTACCGCCGTCCCCGAAAATCCATAAATAACCAGTTGCTCCGGTTGTTGTATTTGAAAATTGCGTAGTAAATGGGGCGGAGCAGCTACTTGTCGGTGAAGCTGTAAAGTTCGTTGAAGGCCCCTGGTTCACAGTTACTATTTGAGTTGCAGTATCGCTGCAGTTATTATAGTTTACAATAAGCCTTACGGTATAAGTACCAGCCGCACTATAAGCATGGGATGCATTCACTCCTGTAAAGGAAGTACCATCTCCGAAATTCCATGTGCTGTTCCCCGGTCCCGGTATTGACGTATTTGTAAAGCTTATAGCGTTGTTAGTACAGGTAGTAGAAGCGCTTTTTGTAAATGATGCCGTCAGACTTCCGATATTAACGAAAGCCGGTTTTATCATTGTGTCACTACATCCGGCGCTATTTGTTGTAATTAAAGTAACGGTATACGAACCTGCTGCACTGTATATGTGAGTAGGGCTGGTAATTGTAGATGTACCACCATCACCAAAGTTCCAGTGATAGGTAGCACCACCGGTGGAGCTATTTGTGAAGCCAACAGACGATGGCAGTGTACATGAGTTATTATTAGTAGCTGTGAAATTGGCGACAGGCTTGCTAATCAGCTGAATATAGTTTGTCTTTGTCAGCGTTTTGCTACATCCTGCACTATTGGTAACACTCAGCGTTACGCTATAAACACCATTTGTAGTATAGGTATGCGTCGGATTTTGAAGCGTAGAAGTAAAGCCATCACCGAAATCCCAAAAATAGCTTGAGGTACCTGCCGAGCCCGGCGTAGAAAGGCTTGTAAACTGTACTGTTTCAGGAGGACAGGAAAATCCGGAGTCACTTGCCACGAAATTGACCACTGGCGAAGGAACAACGGTTATATAATTAGTTACTGTCTTGGTATTTGTTCCACCCGCATTGGAAACCGTCAAGGTAACTGTATATGTTCCAGGCGTGATATACGTCGTAGACGGGTTTTGTAGTGTAGAAATTGTTCCATTACCAAGGTTCCAGTTCCAACTTGTTGGGCTTCCAGCACTCTGATCAGCGAACTGAACCAAAATAGGTGCACAACCTGTTACAACGTTAGAATTAAAGTTTGCCGTAAGTTGCGCCATAGAAATAAATGGCAACAGCATTCCCCCACATATACACAATAATGCGTATAGACATCTTTTCATACCAGTAAAATCAATAGTTAGATTAAAACTCTCCTCTGCTGAATAGCTATATTGCTGAAAATAAAACCCTTCTCCCCGACACCTAAAGTAAAATAATAGATAATATTGCGATCACAAAATTAGTAATTCCTTTAAATAAAACGATAAAAACCTTATTGAATTTTTATTAATCCTCTCTTCGCTTAGTTTCAACCGGCCAGAGTGTAAAATTATTTCTATAAATAACATCTGGATAACCTGAAAGCGCCCGTTAACGAGCGCTTTACAAACAGTTAACGAGCGCTTAAGAAAAGATTTGTGAAATAAGTGGGATATGCTCAAAAACTCAACTGTCGCTTATAAAGCTGAATGCTATTCTCAAGTCCATAATAAAGCGCATCGCTTATCAGTGCATGACCTATGGAAACTTCCCGCAAAGCCGGGATAGACCGAGCAAAGTATTTAAGGTTGTTCAGGTCGAGGTCGTGGCCAGCGTTCAGGCCAAGATTGTTTGCTGATGCTACGTTTGCCGCTTTGACATATTCCATAATCGCCGCTTCCTTATTATGATGGAAATTCTTCGCGTATGCTTCGGTATACAGCTCGACGCGATCCGTACCTGTCTCAGCTGCCGCGGCTATTATCTCTTCCACGGGGTCTACAAAGATGGAAACACGCATACCGGCATTTTTAAAAATCGATATAATTTTCCTTAGATAGTCTGCTTTCTTTACCGTGTCCCAGCCGTGGTTTGAAGTAAGTTGTCCCGGTTCATCGGGTACTAAAGTCACCTGTGTGGGCTTTACCTCCAGCACAAGATCTACAAACTTCTGCTCTACGGGATTTCCTTCGATATTAAACTCAGTAGTAATAATTGACTTTATAGCACGCACATCACTGTAACGGATGTGTCGCTCGTCTGGCCTCGGATGAACAGTGATACCTTCAGCTCCAAATTTCTGGCAGTCAATCGCCACTTGCAGTACGTTAGGATTGTCTCCGCCGCGACTGTTTCTGAGAGTTGCAACCTTATTGATGTTCACCGAAAGCTTTGCTGCCATACTTTAATGTTTTGGCCAAAATTAACGGCATTCATTTAATTTGCAGGAATGCATTTCCTGCTGCGGCGCCTGTCTTCACTGCTTTTGCTTTTTATCAGCTTTTCGTTGATAGTGTCCTGTGACAAGGCAGAAACAAACCGTGACAAAGTTTTTTACCTGAATTATTCAGCAGGCACTGTTGAATCTATTGATCCGGCCTTCGCCAAAAACCTGTATAACATGTGGACTGACCATATGGTATTCAATACGCTGGTCGAGACAAATGAAGACCTCCAGGTGGTTCCATCGCTTGCTACCCGCTGGAACGTTTCGGAGGACGGGTTAATTTATCATTTTTACCTGCGAAATGACGTCTTCTTTCAAGATGACCCTGCCTTTCCTAATGGCAAAGGGAGGAAAATGACAGCGGCCGATGTCGTCTATAGCTTCAATCGTTTGATCAATCCTGCTATTGCTTCTACCGGAGCCTGGATTTTCAACGACCGTATAGCGGTCAGTAATCCCTTTGTGGCGCTGAATGATACGATAGTTGAAATCAGATTACGCACTGCGTTCCGACCCCTCCCTGAAATTCTTACCATGCCTTATTGCAGCGTAGTGCCACGGGAGGTCGTGGAACACTGGGGAAAAGACTTTGCCCGCCACCCTTGTGGCACAGGCCCTTTTCAGTTCAGCTTTTGGGATGAAGGCAACGTGCTGGCGCTAAAAAGAAACGTTCACTATTGGGAAAAAGATGAACAAGGTCAACAACTGCCATATCTGCATGGAGTGCAGATCAGTTTTGTAGATAGTAAGGCTACGGAGTTCTTTCTATTCCTGCAGGGAAAAATCGATTTTGTAAATAATATTGACGGCTCTTTTAAAGACCTGGTACTTACTAAGAACGGTGAATTGAAAAAAGAGTTTAAAGGCAAGATCCGGTTGACTAAGCGCTTCTATCTCAATACCGAGTACATCGGCTTTCTGGTGGATACAAGCGATGCTATACTTGACAATTCGCCAACGAAAAACGTTTATGTAAGGCAGGCTATTAACTATGCTGTGGACAGGGAGAAAATTGCCCGCTACTTCAAAAACGGATCTGTAACGCCCGCTACGGAAGGCTTTATACCCAAAGGGATGCCAGGATATGACAGCAATTCGAACTTCGGATATCACTACGATCCGCAGAAAGCGCTGGAACTATTGGCGAGGTCTGGCCATCCGAATGGCAAGGGCCTAAACTCCTTTAGTATTCTAACACCGGACAACTGGGCAGATATTGTAAATTTTGTAGCTGCAGAACTGCAAGATGTTGGTATTAAGGCAAAAGTGGAAATTATCCAGGCAAATATTCTCCGCCAGCAAATGAGCAAAGCAGACGCGGTAGCCTTTCGCGCTCAATGGATTGCCGACTATCCGGATGCGGAAACCTTTCTGGCATTCTTCAACAGCCGCTTCCCGGCGCCGCCTAACTATACACGTTTTAAAAATGAAGCATTTGACAGGCTATACGACAAGGCGATGAACAAGCCTGATTCTATCAGAAGAACGATGTACCAGCAAATGGACAGTATTGTAATGTCCAACGCCCCTGTCATTCCACTCTTTTACGACCAGATGTTGCACTTTACGCAGTTAAATGTAGACGGCTTTACTGCGAATCCGATGAACCTTATCGACCTGAAGCGGATAAAAAAGACAAATGCACACCAGTAGCAGACCACTTCAGGCCTGCTACTTTTGTCTCTTATTCTTATACTTTCCGATCAGCTCTGCAACAGCAGTTCGGCGCAGATATTCAGGATTGAGTTCTGTAAATATCTTCACCTTCGATGGGGCTTCTTTTAAGGCCTTCTCAAGCTGCAACATTGCTTCCTTCGATTTGCCAAGTTCCAGTAGTATGGCTGCCTGGTGAAAACGAAAGTCAGGTTTATCACCACAATGGTCGCGCGCCACTTCTATTTGTGTCAACGCTTCGTCATAATAACCTGCAATATATAAGCCTCTTATCAGTGCAACCCATGTGGTTTTGTTTCCGGGCTTAAGGCGTACTGCATTCAAGTAACATACAAGCGCCTCGCTCGTTACCTCCATTTCCATAAGGCAGTTGCCTATGGCCATGCAGTAAGAAGCGTTGTCTTTGTTAAGATGCAGCGCTACTGAGTAAGATTTCACGGCTTTCTCCCATTGCTTTTCGCGTGCATAGGTCTCCCCGATTTTATAAAAGATAGAGTCATCCTGCGGACTTAACTGCGACGCCTGTCTGTAATAATGCCTTGCTTTAGAAAAATTCTTTTTCTTTTCCCAGCAATAACCCATGGCTTCGAAGATCACATCTTCTGCCTTGGCTATTTCCAGATGTTTTTCGAGTACCTCAATTGCCTTTTCATACCACCTCAAACGCATATATGCATCGGCCATATTGCGATAAGCAAATTCAAACTTTTCGTCAATGACTACACAAAACTCATAGGCATCGATGGCTTTTTCGTATAGCTTTAGACCCTGATAGGCGGCACCGAGGTTAAACCATGCAAGGGAATTATAAGGATCTGCTTCTGTAAGCTCCGTATGAATTGTTACGCTTTCTTCGTTGCGCTCCGTAAAATCTGCCCAAAAACATAGCTTTTGCAAAGCTTCGTCGTTGCGTTTGTCTATTTGTACTATACGCTTCAGGGTATCGAACACAGCATCAAATTCCTCACTTTCATCATATACATCCGATAGCTCCAGCAGCAATTCAATCTTATCTCGGCCCGCAAAGTCCTCAGATCTTTGCTCAAGCAGTGCTGCAGCCTGGTCGTATTTAAACTGGGAGAGAAAAATGTCTGAGCGTAACAGAACACCATCAAGATTGTTCTGATCATACTGATCCATCTCATCAAGCACTTTTAATGCTTGTCCGTATTTCTGCCCCTGAGTTAGTATCTCTGCCCTTAATAATAGTATTGAACTGGAAAAAGGATAATAAGTGCGGCCAATGTCACAAGCCAGTAATGCTTGCTCTTCATTGCTGTTTTGGAAGAAATATTCGATGACTTGTTCAAATTCGTCTTCGTCCATCAACCCTGCTGCCGTCCCATTCTTTACCTCCTCATATCTTCTTAGCAACTCATCCAGCGAACTCCATTCTTCATCAAGATAATCGTCATCAAACATAGTCGTCAGTTTATACGAAAATAAGTAAAATAATATGCCAGTTCACTACTCCTCTGTTAAGGCACTGTCAAAATGCACATAGTATCAACATTATAGGTAAGACCTGTCTACTCTGGAAATTTTTTATTAATCTTAAAAGGAAAGCCGCTTTGTGCAAAAACAAAGCGGCGCCCGACTTTAACCAAAATCTTATGGTTGTGAAACTAATGGCTCCTGTTATGGGTGGTAATCAAGACCAGTTCAGATAAATATACGAATATTCTCTTACAATTTTCTAGTCATTAGTGGTGGCTACAATATTTGCAGGGCCACTTTCATTCCAAAGCCTGTCGAGAGCCGTTACGACATAGGTACTTTTCTTAAACTTGTTTGCATCAGGATCAAGGAATTCAAGTCCCGAAGTAAGCGTAAGGATCTTGCTGTTGTTATTCAGGTCTATCGGCTCATTGTTTACAAAACGGTAAACGACATAACGTTGCAATTCATTCTTCGGATTAATGGGATCCCATTTTAGAAGCGTCCCCTCCGATGAAGGGATGGCGCGAACTATAGGCGGCGCGGGAGGTATGCTGTCCAGCCACTTCATAACGGGGGGTAAAGCAATAAATTTATTAAACTCGTGAATGCTGTCTTTTACCGGAGCCTTTATCTTGTCGAAGTTGGAAATACTATAGAAGGCATAACCCGGATGTGCGGTTTTATATCTGATATCCCGCAACTGCCACATTAATTCTTTAGTGCCTTGCCAGGCACTACTCGGATTTCCGAGCATCCGGTAAGCGCCAAGACCATAATAAACATGTCTGCCATAACCATGGATATCCCACCAGGGCATCAATACTTCAAAAGCTACCAGACGATGACCGTGCTCCCAATAAAGCTGTGGCAGGCAGTAATCTATCCATCCTTTGCGCATCCATAGAAGGATGTCGGCATACAGATCATCATAGTTTGTTTGTCCCCCACGTGTTGGAGAGCCTTCCGGATCTTTACTTTGATTGCGCCATACGCCAAACGGACTGATACCAAACTTTATATGAGGCTTTACCTGTTTGATATTTGTATTGAGCGCTGACACAAATAGGTTCACATTATTCCGCCGCCAGTCATCCTTATTGGTGTAGCCATCTCCATACTGATTATACGCCTTTGCGTCGTTAAACTCAAGGCCTGCTACGCGGTATGGATAGAAATAATCGTCAAGATGTACGCCATCTATGTCGTATCTCTTCACTACATCCATTATCACGCGGATCACATATTCCCTTGCTTCAGGGATTCCGGGGTTCAGTAAGGCCTTACCGTCATAATTCACCACCCAGTCAGGATGCTTCCTGGTGACATGGTCGGGCGGATTTGGATTTTTCCTACTGTCTGTCAGTGCACGAAAGGGATTGAACCAGGCATGGAATTCCATATTTCGCAAATGTGTCTGCTCGATCATAAACTTCAGCGGATCGTAATACGGGAAAGGCGGCTGGCCTTGTTTGCCGGTCAGAAAACGGCTCCATGGCTCGAAGTTGGAATCGTAAAAGGCATCCGCAGCAGGGCGGATCTGAACAATAACGGCGTTGCAGCCGAGGTATTTTAGCTGATCCAGCCGGTTGATAAACTCCTGCTGCTGCTGAATAGCAGGCAGTCCCGGTTTTGAAGGAAAGTCAATATTAGAAACGGTAGCAATCCAGGCAGCGCGAAACTCCCGCTTATGGCCTTGCCCAAATACGGAAAAAGATGATGTGAGAAAGACAGTAATGAAAATAAAATAGCGTAGCATAGTGGGTAGTTAAAGACTTTAAGCAGCCGCAAAATAACGGGAAACCGATGTGACTAAAAAACGGCAGCAGTTCGGACAAGTCTGCAGCAGCGAAACATCTGTTAAGAGATTTCTGCAGGCTAAAAAGACGCTTGATTAGGAAAAGGCTCACACGTAACAAGAGCTGAACCTCCTATTATCTTTTTAGTAATACTTATGGTAGCGAGATCGGGATTTGAACTTGTAGCGAGACCAGGGATCGAAACCGCTTACTTTTTAAGGACACATAGCCCTTATCATAACAGCCCTGCAATGGTGTAAAAACCAAACTAATACCCGTTTGTGACAGACAAGATGTTGGTTGGGACACACAAGATCTTGTTCGTAACACATGAGATGCTGTTTGTAACAAACGAGATGTTGGTTGTGATAAACAAGATCTTATTCGTAACACGTGAGATGTTGTTTGTGACGGACAAGATCTTACTTATAACACACGAGATGTTGTTTATGACAAACAAGATCTTATTCGTAACACATGAGATGTTGTTTGGGACGGACAAAGTCTTGCTTATAACACATGAGATGTTGTTTGTCATAAACCACATCTTACTCGCAACAGACAAGATGTTGGTTGGGACAGACAAGATCTTACTTGTAACACATGAGATGTTAGTTGTAGCAAACAAGATCTTACTGGTAACAGACGAGACGTTGTTTACGACAAACAAGATCTCACTCGTAACAGACAAGATGTTGTTGCTTTCAGACGAGTTCTTGTTTGAATATTCCGCACTTATCCGCCCCATCAAGTCATTCATATATAATCGCGCCTCATATTCCCGGAGTATGTGAACCCCGTTGCTGACAGCCTTAACAAGCGTTTGTTTGCGCTGAGGTGTTAATAAAAGAGCTCTTGTTTTGTTGTACTCCCGCACAGACCAGCATTACCCCAGAAATTGTTTATCGTCTATTTATGGAAAGGTAACCCATTCTGCCAGGGTCTGTAGTGCGTTCCATCTTAGGAAACAGCCTCATTCAAGTTGCGCCTACCGCAAAGATACTTATGATAAGAGGCTACATTATGTTTGTAACATTCAAGAACAGGAACAACTCGCCAGGCAGTTCACCATCTTTCAGCAGCGTCCAGTTGATGCAAGAGAAACCTTGCACAAATTAAAAAAACGCGTTAACCGTGGCCCTTGACTACTTCCTAAAAACAGCAAGCTGTATCCCAAAACAGGATACAGCCTATCATTACTATAACTTCAGTTTAAAAATTATTCTATTCTTCCTCTTTCTTTTTCTTCGCGGTCTTCTTTGCAGGCTTTTCTTCACCTTCTGCGGCTACTTCCTCTACGGTTTTCTTCTTTCGCGCAGTCTTCTTTGGCTTTTCCTCACCCTCGGCAGCAGCATCTTCGTCGGCAGACTTTTTAGCTCGGGCCTTCTTTGCCGGTTTCTCTTCTTCAGCGGTTGCCGCTACAGGAGCGTCCTCATTAGCCTTTTCAGAAGTCTCTTCTTCTGATGCAGCTTCCTGCTGGTAGACTTCAAAATTGAGCAAATCGTTTTGCTTTAGTGTTTCAAACCACTTCAGCATCTTCTTCATATCGCTCACATATACCCGTTCTTCATCGAACTCAGGAAATATGGTTTTGAAATAATTTCTGATCGTAGCATTATCAGCCTTCTTTGCATCAGGCAGGGCCACTTCACTGTGCTCTTTCATCTTCTGAAACACCTCATGCAAGCGAACGTTTTCACCGGTGGTATAAACTTCAATACTTTCCAGTGGAGTAACGTTGTGAAGACGTGCAGGTATAAACTTGGTAGACTTGTCAGCAAGATTACGCACGATAGCACCGTCACTTTTAGTAGCCATCAACTGGAAAAGACCGCCGATGCCGGTCACCGAAACAATTTCTCTATAATCCATCTCAATACTTTGAAGGGTGGCAAAAATAAAATTTTTATGATAATCTGCTGAAAAATCTGGTATTCAACTCTGCCAACCTGTATTTGTGTGTAAGAATACAATAAAAAGATCACAAGCGCGACGGTTAAAACAGCCGCTTATTCTTTCTCACGGAAGCCAGGTAGCTGTTTAGATCGGGGGACGGTTTGAATACAATAAGCAATATAAGATAAATAGTACAGATGACGGCGGAACGGATGATGGCATCCACCACAGGATGAACTATAAAAGGAATTACAAATCCGACGAGCGTAGCAAGGATACCAGCAAGGACAACCCAAAGGCTCTTCATAGAAAAAGGTTGCAACTGAAGCTTAACTTTTATAAATATCAATTTAGCAAAATTGTAAACAATCAACGCCAGCGTTGTTGCTAATGCCGCTCCATAATAACTATATCTTGATATCAGAAAATAATTGAGCACTATCAGCAATGCAACAATAACTATTGACACCCAAAATGTAAAACGATAATAGTTCGAAATACTCAGTATCTGGTCGTTCATGCCAGTGGAAAGATCGAAAAGTCTTCCGACCATCAGTATGAGCGCAAGGGAAGCGATCGGCTCATATCCCCGCGGCAGCAGGAGGACAGCGTTATGGAGATTGCAGGCGGTGATTGCTGCCAGACCGACAGATGCCACAAGAATATTCAGTGAAGACCTTACGAACACGTCTTTCACCTTTTTAAAGTCCTTATCATGGTAGGCTTTTGTCAGGATGGGGAAAGATGCGTTTAGCATAGCGCGATAGGGTATTTGCAAAAAGGAAAGGATATATACGGCTATACCATATATTGCGGTAGCACTGAGGCTAGACCAGAAAGCGAGTAAAATAATATCTATTTTACTCATCATATTGATAGATATTGTGAGGAGAAAGTGATACCAGGTAAAACTGGCAATCTCCTTTTTTTCTTCACGGTTAAAAACGTTCCAATCAAAGCTCAGCCTAAAGCCAGTCGTTCGGAACGCCATTACCACTAAAAGAGCTATAGGAATGACAAACACAACAACCGTAGCTGGCACTAAGGCTTCGTAAGAGATAAAATGAAGACCGAAGAGAATGATAAGGACAATCGTTAGTGTGCGGAGTAATACCTCGCGCATAAAAGTGGACGCCGCCACCTTCATCTGCGACACTAAATATTGCTCGAGTAACAACATATAAAGGAAAAACACAGTAAGAACTGGCAACCAACCGTAGAATCTGCTGACCAGAGGGATGTCCCCAGGCTGAAAAAAACTGATAATATCTTCCTTGAAAAAGAAGTAAAAAGGCAAAAGGGCCGAAAACAACAATAGTGGCAAAAACAGACTCATGGAAATGAGGGCTGTCCTCCGGCGATCGCCTGCTTCATATTTATGAACAAAAACGATGAGGGTAATGTTTAAACCGAAAGAAAGAATCTGCGCAACCAGGGCAGCTTGCTCAGGAAGGGTATTTCTGATAAATCCCAGCTCCTGCTTGGCAATAAACTTTGCACCCAGGTAGAGCGTAGCAGCGCCCAGTAAAGCTCCGGCAAAAGTGACGATGGAAGTTTTTACTGACTGGCGAAAAACAATGCCCATGAAAGCGAAGGTAAGTTGAAGAAATAAAGAGAAAGGTATTAATTTGCTGGCTTACATGTCAGTATGCAATTAAAAAGAGCTGTACGAAAACTAAAGTCCTTTCCCTGGGTATTAAAAGGGAAGGCAAGTGTGTGATACAAGAAGAATTACCTTTGCCTGACTGATTTTGATAGAACAGTATTGAATTAAAGATGAAAAAAATTTTAGTAACTGGCGCCGGCGGATTAATTGGCAGCGAAGTCGTGTCTTTTTTTGCAAAACAGGATTTGCAGATTATAGGTATTGATAATAACATGCGGGCGGACTTCTTTGGCGAAAAAGGAGATACCCGTTGGAACGTAACACGGCTGCAGGAAGATTTCTCAAATTTCTCGTCCTTTTCTTTAGATATCCGGGATAGGAATGCCATTCTTGACTTTATAGCTGAGCAAAAACCTGATGCTATTATTCACGCGGCCGCCCAGCCAAGTCACGACCTTGCAGCCTCCCGTCCATTTGATGATTTTGATGTAAACGCCGTAGGGACTCTAAATCTTCTTGAAGCAAACAGACGTGTGAATGCAGAAATGCCTTTCGTTTATTTGTCTACTAATAAGGTTTACGGCGATGCCCCTAATGAACTGGCGTTAGTTGAAACAGAAACCCGGTATGACTATGCAGATGCGAAGTATTACAATGGAATAAAAGAAAACTTCAGGATAGACCAGTCAAAGCACTCTTTATTTGGCGCTTCTAAAGTTGCTGCAGATGTTATGGTGCAGGAGTATGGGCGTTATTTTAATATGCCTACCTGCTGCCTGAGGGGTGGTTGTCTTACAGGGCCAAACCATAGCGGCGTAGAATTGCACGGGTTTCTTAGCTATCTTATAAAATGCAATCTTGAAGAGACTGTATATAAAATATTCGGGTACAAGGGAAAGCAAGTACGCGATAATATTCACTCTTTTGATGTTGCGAATTTTATAAACGAGTTCCTAAAAAGCCCTCGGATAGCGGAAGTGTACAACCTCGGTGGCGGAAGAGAAAATTCAATTTCCATTCTTGAAGCTTTCAAATTAATCTCTTCAATCTCCGGTAAGGAAATGAGATATACCTATTTGGAGGAAAACCGCATTGGGGATCACATTTGCTATATTTCAGATCTGACAAAAATCAAGTCGCATTATCCCAACTGGTCCATTACCAAAAATATCGAAACGACTTTTCACGAAATTTACGAAGCCTGGCTTCAGCGTACCCATTAGGCTAAAATGATGATTAACTTATCCGTTGTAACAATTTGTTTCAACAATCCTGACGACGTTAAGCAAACCTGTGCTTCTGTAGATATGCAAACGGTAAAGCCCTTCGAGCACTTGATCGTTAATGGATCCACCGACCCCGCTATAAAAGAATGGCTGGAAAATAATTCACAGCCTGCTTATAGAAGGTGGGTGAATGTGGAGAATAAAGGGATTGCAGGTAACTTCAATCAGGGCATAGAACACTCAAAGGGAAGCTATATTCATCTTCTTAACTCAGGAGATATTTATTCATCAGCAGAGGTGGTTGAAAATGTATTATCATTTCTACAAAAGCATCTGGATGCCAACTGGATCAGTGGCAATATTATTCTTTACAGAGGGGGAGACTGGGTAACGGTTGGCTGTCCTTTTGATAGAAATCAGTTGTATAAAGGCATGAGGAGGGTTTCTCACCCTTCATGGTTTGTAAAGAGGGAGGTTTATGACCGATTAGGATTGTATAAACCATATTCTATTGCTATGGATTACGATATGATGTGCAGGATCAAAAACGAACCGTATGCCTATTTGAATTTTACGATTGCGAAATTTGATAACACTGGCGTCAGCAGCGTTAAGTATCTCGATTCATTAAAACAAAATATTCAGGTTTACGAGTCGAATTTCGGCTATTCATTAAAATGCCGAATATGGCAATTTCGACAAAAACTACTTTATAAAATTTTGCAGACGTCTTTAGGGGAGAAGTTATTCAAGCTAAAAGAAGCAATGAAATAAATAGATCCTTTCTAAAAGACTTTATCAACCAATTTACTATTGATAAAGATTGCATCTCCGTAAAGAGGGATGCCTGTTTTTTTGGAAAGTGTCTGATCTGCGAAACCAAGAAATCTAAAGTCTAAAGCGATGAAGTATTGATATACGTCGTTAAACAGCCACTGCCCTGCATATAGTGGCTCAAATGATGTCTCAATGATTACTACTGCAGCCTTTTTGACAGTT
>DATJDP010000143.1:0-21354 GCA_035497355.1 Flavipsychrobacter sp. | reverse complement strand
GTACACCGGGAGTGTATATGTACCGAGACCTCATGTAGCAGTGATCGTTCGTCCTTCGGTAAAGTATTATCGTCCTTACCCCCGCTATCGCAGTAATGACTATTGTCCGCACGGGCACTATCACTGCAGCTATCGTGACTGCTATGATGGCTACGGACAAGGCTATAACAGATATTATAAGGAAAAAAGACATTACAATAACGATGGCTATCGCAGCCATTCTTACAACAACGGTTACAGAAGAGGAAACGGTTACTACAACCGGCACTAAACCTGCCGTTATTATAAATGCAAAAGAGCGCATCACGGTAGATGCGCTCTTTTTTGTTCCTTATTTCTTTGTTCGACACATGTACCTCGTCGTCCGATCATGGTTCTTCGATGTCCGACCAAGGCACTTTGTCGTTCGACCATGGTACTTCATCGTTCGACACATGTACTTCGTTGTTCGACCATGGTACTTTGTCGTTCGACCATGGTACTTTGTCGTTCGACTATGGTACTTTGTCGTTCGACCATGGTACTTCATCGTTCGACCATGGTACTTCAACGTTCGACCATGGTACTTCGACGTTCGACCATGGTACTTCGTCGTCCGACCATGGTACTTCAACGTCCGACCATGGTACTTTGACGTTCGACCATGGTACTTTGACCATGGTACTTCGATGTCCGACACATCAGTGTCAACGGCATCTTCAGCGCACGCTACTTATTAATGGCTGCCATTACTTCGTCGCTCATAGGCTTTACCCCCGGCGCGAACACAGCTACGAGATTACCATTTTCATCAATAAGATATTTCTGAAAATTCCATTTTACAGAACTGCTCTTAAAGCCATTATAGTCTTCATTCGTCAGCCACTGATAAATAGGCGCCATCTTCTTTCCTTTCACGGTTATTTTTGCCGCCATAGGAAAGGTGACTCCATAATTCTTTTTGCAGAAAGCTGCTATTTCTTCGTTGCTTCCCGGCTCCTGCCTTAGAAAATCATTAGCAGGGAACCCCACTATCACCAACTTGTCTTTATATTTTTCGTACAGCGTTTCCAGCTCTTCATACTGTGGCGTATTCCCACACTTGGATGCTGTATTTACAATAAGAATCTTCTTACCATGAAACGTCGAGAAATCTATCGTTCCTCCTGTAAGTCCGTCTACTTTGAAGTCATAAATACTTTTGGGAACATCCCCCTTCGGCGCACCGGCAAATAAAAAACTGAACATGAATAAAAAATTGAGCAACATATAGCTTCGATTTAGCTTAACAAATTTACCGGTAAAACGCTTCGGGGATTATATTAAAAACTGATACAGTTTGCGGCCAAAGCCTGCCCCAACCAATCGTTAGCTAACCCTTTTGCTATTAAAAAGAAAAACTTGACACATTCCTACATACCAAAATGGAAACAGGGTTGAACTCAGTGAGTCAACCCCGTTTTCCGTACAGAAAAAGTATAAAAGTGAAATCTAACCTTAGTCGCGCAACAGAAAAAAGCTAAATACAGCACCAGTAGCATGCCCAATAATTATAGGCAGTGTGGCGGTATCATGATGGATCAATTCATTCTGCTTTTGATCCGAAATGCTCATAGCCCAGCCGTGTTTGTATTCATCGAAATTGATGATGGCATCTATGACAAACGCTGCAACAACAGAAAGTAAAACAGTTCTCATATAACAACGATACTTTCTCATAGCGGCTCAATTTATGATTAAAGTTAATAAAGTTTCTATTGATATTAATTGTATCGGTGAAAACTGAAAAAAGTTACAAAACCGTGATGTTTTAGACTGTCTTGACCGAGATAGAACCGAAAGAGCAGTTGCCACGTATGATGAGCAGCTTTTTTTCGTCAGGCTGCACCACTCTCATATAGCGTTTATCCTCCACACTGGCGAAGCTATTGCTAACCTGAAACTCTACGTCCCAATGGGATGGGACAATGATCTCCACAGCACCGAAAGAAACTTTAAGATCAAGCACTATTGGCTCCTGGCTATCTGCCTGCAAGAGATTCAGTTTGGTCTCTCCAAATGTATTGCCGATGAAACCGCCTTTAAAGTTCTTAGATGTTACCACAGAGGTTCTTTCACCAAAAGAAACATCGAGATTGATGGAATCGTCATCAGTTGTGGCAAACTCCTTAGCGTAATCTCTGAAGTGCCTTCTACGGGGTCTGAGGATGAGGAAAACTCCGAAGGCAATAAGCAGGATAGGGGCAACCAGATGAGTGGACATAACGCCAAACACAGTAAATCTTGGAATAGTAAACAGAACACCGAGAATAATAAGCACCCAGGAGCCTAAATGTCTAAAGTGATGCTTGATGCCGGAGTAAATGCCGATGGCGATCAATATTAGCGGCCATACATGAAAAGGGAAAAAGAAAAATCCGACACGGCTGAGCAGAAGGATTACGCCAATAAGCACGACGAAAGTACCCAATGCTATACGGCTGCCTTTATGATCGCGACAATGGCGCGGGAAGCGTGGATTGATCTGCTGAAAGTTTTGCGTTGTCATTCTATAAAAATTTAATTGATGATGACACAAAAGTAGAGCAGCAACTGAAGGCAGAATCACGGTATTAGGTAAGCATAAAAAGGCCGTCGGTAAAGATGGAAAATTGGTCGGTAAACAGGTGTCGATCTTGCAACTTATGACTTAAAACTTATGACTTAAAACTTATGACTTAAAACTTAAAACTTAAAACTTAAAACTAAAAACTACCACGACCATCTGCAAGACTGGCAAAAATATCTTCGTCCGCGAGGCAGAAACACTTTGATAAACCGACCGAATATTCCCTTTTTCAAGTCTATAATATTCGATTTATTGCATCTTCTGCAGGTTTCCTTCTGCCCGAAGGTTATTTCTGCGCGGCTGATGAGCGACCTTCCGCCGCTTGTGGCAGACAGCTTTTTTATCAGTTCTGCCTGAGCAGAGAGCTCATTTTCTGGTAGTCGTTTCGTTTTTCCTGCAAGTATGTAGTAACGGTGCCAGCACAATCTCTGATCACTATTGTAATGACAGGTGCAGGATGACTCAAAATTGTCTTGATCAACACTTATTGCTACTTCGCAAATCCCCTTCGCCCCCTCTACATGAAAATTATAATTTCTGGTGTTGGTTCTATCGGTTGGTTCCATTCTCCTATTATATACGTCTTAATCGGTGCTTTTGGTTGGGTATTACCAGGTCCATTTGCAGTTTTTGCAGAAGTACATATGAGTGGATGTTTCTTTGAACAGAGAGAAAAAACGCGCGGTTAGAGAAGACTTTATCTTTACGATGCGGGTGCTGTTACACCTACGGCAATGGGTCTCTCCGGCAAATTTAATTTTGGCCTTCTTCATTAATGCCCTGCCTTCTACCGTGTTCTCCGCTGCTTTCAACAGCACCCCCTGCAGGTCCACATCACCGCCTATGAGGCGCGTGGTTCTGCCGGCGAGGATATACTCGACATGCTGGCACGGAAAGGAATACCTGCACGTGCAGCCCGCGGAAAGATGACCGTCTTCGATGGAAAAGGAAACTTCATAATTCCCCTTTTTCCCATTCATTAGGAATCGGTACGTTGGTGTTTCAGTCTGGTTCTGGGTTTTCATCTCCTCACACTCTCTGCTCCTTATGCTTCATGGAACAAAAGTTCGCAAAACTAATAAAAGGTGTTAAAAAATCAATACATCTTTCAGAGATATATCTGCTCTGACAGGCATCCGGCAAGGTCTGCGCTCTTTTTATATATCAAGGGGGTTTATTTTGTCTTCTGATTTTTAAAAAGGAATTTTGAAGCATGTTATTACAACAAGTGGCGGGGCAGCGCGCTGCAAAAGAGGGATTAATAAAAATGCTGGAAGAAAACCGTTTGCCTCACGCGCTATTAATTGCCGGAGCTGAAGGAACAGGAGGGCTGCCTCTTGCACTTGCCTTTGCCCAATATATCTTCTGTAGCAACAAGCAGGGAAACGACAGCTGTGGCAACTGCAGCAACTGTCATAAGGCGGCGAAATTAGAGCACGCAGATCTGCATATAAGCTTTCCCTCCATCCCGCCTAAGCCCAACACTAAAGCTATGAGCCGTCATTTCATCCAGGAATTTCGCGAATTCATAGTACAAACGCCTTACGGCAGCACTTACGACTGGCTTCAGTTTATCAATGCCGATAACAAGCAGGGAAATATTACAGCAGAAGAGTGCCGGGAGATCATTGACACTCTGAATCTTAAATCCTATGAGGGTGGAAAGAAAGTACAAATCATCTGGAGAGCCGAGTACCTGGGCAAAGAAGGGAATATCTTACTTAAGCTTATAGAAGAACCACCTGCAGACACGTTGCTGATTCTCATAGCCGAAGACCTTGAGGATATATTGCCGACTATACTATCAAGAACGCAGGCTATTCGGCTTGCTCCTGTTGCCGCTGCGGACATTGCCTACGCACTGGCAGAGCGGTCGCTTGCCGACACTAAAAAAGCGGCACAGATAGCCCATATTGCCAATGGGAGCTTTACAGAAGCACTGCGGTTGGTAAGGCATACGGAAAACGATCTCTTTCCGGAGGTGCGACGTCTGTTCAATGCGCTATTCACGAACAATGGAATGGAGATTTCAAAGTTTGCTGATGATTGGAGCAAAAAAGGCCGCGAGCAGGAGAAGAATTTTCTACAATATGTAATACAACTTCTGGAGCAGACCATTCGCGCCCGCTATCTGCCCCAGGTACCACCCGCCCTGCCTGAGGAAGAACAACAGTTTGTCCGCAAACTCGCCGGCAATGCCATTGGATTTGAGGTTCTGCAACAGATGATGGAGGAAATTTCTAAAACTATTTATTACATTGAGCGGAATGCTCATGGCAAAACACAGCTACATGCGCTCTCTATAAAGCTGTTGTATCAGATACAAGGACGAGAATTGCCTGTCAGTTAACTATTTAAAATGTTTTATTGCCCAACTTGTTTTTCAAAAAAATGGTCTTAATATCGTTAAATAGTATCAAGACGCTCATTTTTACACTTATGCAAAAGAAATACTCTTCAATAGCCGTTCTGTTTTATGCAGCATTGCTACTCATTTTACCGACTACCGTCTCTGCACAACAGATACCCTGTCCCTACAATATTAACTGGGAATCAGGAGATACAACGGGATGGACAGCGCAAATTGGCGGGCCGAGTCCTATTCCCGGTGGCGTTGATCCGGCCTCAACGGGAACAATGACTACAATCACCACTCCTGTACCTGGATTTGTTTCCGGCCGTCATACCATCATGAATGCTGGCATGGGTGTCGACCCGCATGGGGGATTCCCCGTGGTCGCGACGACAGGAGGACAATACTCTATAAAATTAGGTGATGAGACTCCTAATTACGGGGCAGATCGAATTCAATACGTTTTTACGGTTCCTGCAAATATTGACAACTATAGTGTGAATTTTCTTTATGCTGTCGTACTTGACGACGGAGGCCATGATCCTTGGCAACAACCTCGTTTTACAGTTTCTGTAAAAGACGCATTAACAGGGCAATCAATAAAGAATGGATGTTATGACCTTAATTTTGTTGCAGCTGCAAATATGCCTGGCTTTAGTTCAGACCCTGAAAATTCAGAAATAAGATATAAACCCTGGACAAAACACACCTTAAATTTAAGCGGAACTGCAGGAAAGACAATTATCATAGACGTAGTGGTTGGAGACTGCGCTCAAGGCGGCCACTGGGGTTATGGCTATTTTGATGTTGAAGACTGTTCGGAGTTTAAGGTCGTACTTGATTCTTGTAACCTTGATCGTCGCGGTGTTTATATGCATGCGCCTAATGGCTATATGACATATGAATGGTATAATCACGATTTTTCTCAACTCGTAGATACAGGACAGTATGTAGGCTTCCAACCATTGACAACAACAGCCGATACTTATAAAGTTATTCTGACACCATTTCCTTCTGTAAGCCTTTGTAAGGATACAATCAATACCGATCTACTTGCAAATATTCACTTAGATCGTCTGGATACAAGTTGTATTGAGCCATCTACTGCGATAACGCTCAATCCTAATGCTTTCGGAGGCAGAGGAACCTTAAAGTATAATTGGTCGGAAGCGTTTCCACAGGCAAGCCTAAGCTGTCAGAATTGTAGTAATCCAACTGTTACGCCAACCGCCACCAATTATTATACGGTCAAGGTGACGGACGAAGTCTGTTCTAAATCTGATGTCTCCTACCTGCATGTCAATCTGAATAAAGTGGATGCTACGGACGACTTTGTGCAATGCCGACCGGGCTATATGGAGCTAAAGGCTGACTCTACCGGGCCCAACCCACTTAAAGCGGTTGCCTGCGGCCTGAGTGACGACACGGCTTGTCTTAACCCGCCTAAGATTGAGATGCAAACTAAGTATCGGGATCAGTATGCGTACAAATGGGATACAACCACAGTTATGAGTCCGTTTGCTGCACAATACACTTCTGCCAAAATGCAGTTCCTGGTTCGCAGAGAAGACCTGAAAGAGCAGGGTATCCGCTTTGGCCGGCTAACAAGCATCGGTTTCAAATCGATGAAACAAAGCACTGCTGCTTTTGCTAATTTCAAAATTTCCCTGGCCTGTACCGATAAGCAAGATATGGGCGCTGGATTTGCAGACAATATGGTTCCTGTTTATACAGCCAGTACGTTTACATTCCAACAATCTGACTGGAACGATTTCACCTTCCCAAGACCATACAACTGGGATACCTCTAAAAACCTTATTGTTGAAGTTTGTTTCTCAGGGCCAACAACAGTAATCCCGGCTATCGTAGAAATGGTGAATACAGGTGCTGCCGATGGATTAGTACAATATAGCACTGCTGCAAACGCCAACGTTTGCAACAGCACGGTAAACACTACTTTGAGATCCTATACCGGCAGACCGGTAATGCGTGCAGGATACTGCAAGTCTGCTGACGGACCGTTTGAATATACATGGTCTCCTGGCTTCTTTCTTTCAGATTCTACTATGCAAAAGCCTCTTGCTTATATAAACAAAACCATAAAATATAGTGTAACAACAGTAGGCGGCAGTGAGTGTCAGGTAAAAGACAGTTTAACCATTACCGTTCCTGTTCACCACTATTATGTCACTCCTGAAGATACCTCAGTTTGTAAAGGTGTTACATTCGGCATGCACGCTATTGGCAACTTTACCTCAGTGAAATGGTATAAGTATGACTCTTTAAATAATACCCTTGTAACTCCGACAGACCTTAGCTGTAAAAACTGCTCTGATCCGCTTACTTACCGCCATCCGGTAGCGACACCTATGGAATCGAGCACTTATGCGGCAGTTTACACGGACGAGTACGGCTGTCTTGATACTCTTTACTCCTTCGCTCATATCAAGCCACTTCCAAATGTTCATATACTCAACGATGACATAACTCTGAAATATGGAGGTACTGTTCAGCTGTTAGTGAGCGGCGCATACCTTTATAGCTGGAGTCCCATCTCTACGCTTTCAAACCCTAATGTTGCCAATCCATACGCTACGCCTACAGAGCCTACTACTTACTACGTTTGGGGCCTTGGAGAAAACGGATGTCGCAATCTGGATTCTGTACATATCAACATAGACTATCGCGACAACCTTTTTGTTCCATCTGCTTTCAGTCCGAACGGAGATGGTAAGAACGATGTGTTCCGTGTTACGAATCTTACCTTCCAGAAGCTTCAGGAGTTCAGGGTATTCAACCGCTGGGGTCAGGAAATCTTCAGTACTACGGATGCCAAGAAAGGATGGGATGGCACATGGAAAGGCGTTCCACAGGATATGGGAACCTACCAGTATATCATTAAAGTAGCTTATCCTGACGGGTACATTGAAACCTACAAGGGTGATATTACCCTCGTGAGATAATAATGTATAATAACAACAAGAAGTCAAAGCTGCCTCCAAACGGAGGCAGTTTTTTTGTGCAGTTCATAGAATACTCTCTGCATTCAAAATCAGCAAGTTGTCTCTGAAAATTTGCATCCCACCCATGCCGATCAGGGTTTTTCTTTAGATCAAAAGCCCGATTTCTCAAGTTAATAAGCCTTTCTTTCAGCCTAATAGGCCTTTTTCTCAACCTCATATTCGTTTCTTCCAACCTACTATTACTTTTTCTCAGACCACTATTGAATTGTTTGTATTAGATATTTGATAGAGTCTGCTGAACTAGAGGCGGCGCTTAAGCAATATTGATTTAAAGTTTTCAAAATGCGGATGGAAGCTTCTCGATATCAGATTGAGGCTATTCAATATCAAGTCGAAAGATTTTAAATTTGAGTCGTCCCTTCTCAATGATGACTGAAAGAAAATAATATAAGGCTGACAGAATTGAATATGAGGTTAAAGGAAAGTGATATTAGGCTAAGAGAATGTAATATTAGATTGAGACAATGTAACATTAGATTGAAAGAATCTAAACAGACACTGACCGTATTAAATAAAAAATGGCTTTACTAAGTCAATGTTGGCGCCCGTTTACTAGTTGTTCGACACATTAGCAAGGCGCATATTGAACACAGAGGTATTATGGGTTTACGATCCGGCTACAACAGCGATCAGGTCTTTCTCGGTTTTTTCTTGGCAGCCGGGAATAGAACGTTATTAAGGATAAGACGGTAGCCAGGAGAGGTCGGGTGTAAAGAAAGATCTGTAGGCGGGTCGCCAACGGCATGTTGGTAATCCTCCGGATCGTGGCCACCATAGAAGGTCCAGGTTCCTTTGCCATACTCGCCATGTATATATCTTGCCTCATTAGCTGGTTTATACTCACCCATTACCAATACGCTTGTTTTCAGCGTCTCCTTCCGAAATGCAGTGGTTTGCCCCATGAAGCCCTTTATTGTTGTAGTGTGGTCCTGGCAAAGCATAGTAGGCACAGGATCGAATTTGGCCGAGAAGGTAAACAGCGTAAAATAGTCCACATCCATCGGCACCCTGCGAAAATTGGTGTTATCTATGTTGGAGAATTCGTATTCATAAGGACTTTTGGACAATGTAAAATCTTTGAAGGCAAACCCTTGCGTAAAGTCCAGCTTTTGCTGTGCATTCGGATCCATGGGGTCACCATCGAAAGGGATGTCGCAGATATCTGTATTGTCTGCATCTAAGGCAATGTCGTATGTATCAGTAGCAGAACACATGGCAAACATAAAACCTCCCCCTGCCACAAACTCCCTGATTTTCTTTGCTACCGCCAACTTCAACTGCGAAACCTTTTTGAAACCATGTTTTGCCGCCATTGCCTCTTGCTTCTGCTGATCTTCCTGATACCAGGAAGCATTGCGGTATTGCGCCCAAAACTTTCCGTATTGTCCGGTAAAATCCTCATGGTGCAGATGCAGCCAGTCATATTGCGCCAGCTTACCATCCAGCACTTCATCGTCATACACTTTATCATACGGAATCTCAGCATAGGTAAGTACCAGGGTTACTGCATCATCCCAGGGAAGTTTGCTACCCGGCGTATAAACGGCTATCTTAGGAGGCTTTTCAAGCTTTATCACATCTCCATTAAAGTCAGGATTGGCAATTTGTTGCACAATTCCTACATACTGGGCGTCACTGATCACCTGATAGTCTACCCCTCTTATTTTACATAGTCTTTCAATTGATTCCACCTGGTCCATTGCGAAGCTTCCGCCCTGGTAGTTGAGCAACCAGTCTGCCTGTACACCATCAGTCAATGCCTTATAAACAATTCCATAAGCTTTCAGGTGGTTATGTTGATTATCGGCATCCATAGGGATAAAGATCTTTGCCGCAAAGGAAGGTGCAGCAAACATCAAAGCCAGAATCAACAAGTGATATTTTTTCCGATTCATGTTAGAATGATACAGGCGTAATTTACACTTTTTATAAGGTGGTTATCTCCGTAACAAGTTTTTTAACTTTTGGCGGAATTAGCTTTTACATTTGCACCTATGGCCACTTATAGCAATGCCCGCGCAATGAGGGCGCTGATCACTGCAAGCCTCCGCTCCATCCTCAAAAGTCCGTCTGCCGTTGTCTTTAGCCTTGCCTTCCCTTTGATCTTTATTCTGGTATTTGGATTTTTAGGAGATCGGGGCAGCAGTTTCAGTGTAACGGTTGCACCGGCAATAGGCGCGGATACTAATGCGCAGTTGTTCCAGGTTTTAAAGCACATTCCCGTAATAAAATGGAAAAAGGCGGAGACACAGAAAGAAATTGATAAACTACTGAGTGAAGGTGAAATTGTGGCTACTGTTGCCATCAGAGAACAACCTGAGGGTGTGAAGCCGGAAAATGTAATCTTACTCCACAGTACTTCTTCTCAAGTGCCGGCTCTGCAGCAGCTAAAGTCCATGATCACAACGGCCATTCAAAGCGCTGATCCTGTCATGCGGCAACGCACAGACCAACTGGCAAAGATCGATGTAAGCATTTCAAATGTTCGTAAGTATAAAACGATAGATTTCATCCTGCCCGGGCAGTTAGGCTTCTCGTTGCTTGCAGCAGGAGTGTTTGGTACAGCCTTCGTCTTTTTTAATATGCGTCAGACACTGGTGCTCAAGAGATTTTTTGCTACACCGGTAAGAAGGGAAATTATTGTGATCAGTGAAGGCCTGGCCCGGTTACTCTTTCAGATGAGCGGTGCAGTTATCATTATAGGTCTGGGGTATTACGCATTTGATTTTACTCTTGTCAATGGCTGGGTCACTTTTGGGGAAATGCTATTACTTTGCGCTCTGGGATTGATGGTGTTCATGGGCTTCGGCTTTATCGTGAGCAGCGTAGCCAAAAGCGAATCGACCATACCACCTTTTTCCAATCTTATTACGTTACCTCAGTTTTTACTTGCAGGAACTTTTTTCTCCATTGACAACTTCCCCACATGGCTGCAGCCCTTTTGCCGCATTCTACCCCTCACTTACCTGAATGACGCACTCAGGAAAGTGGCGTTTGACGGTGCAGGCTTGTGGGATGTCAGGATAGACATTCTCATTCTATTGATCTGGGGTGTGGTGGTTTACTTTGCGGCTTCGCGATTGTTTAAATGGGAATAGGGTGAACAGTACTACTCTTACTCATCATGACTTAAAGAGTCTCAAGGTCAAGACCGTCAACGCTACCAAAAAATAAGGCCGTATCCTGATTTGGATACGGCCTCTTTCTTTGCCATAAGGCGCTTATCTGTATTATTTTCCGAACATATAACCTAACGTAAAGAAGAAGTTATAGTTCTTTTGTCCAAAATCTCCTGCAGTCATTGTTCCCGGATTTCCCGAAGGACTGGCAACGCTGCTACGACGAGTGTCTGCGAAGCCAACCTGGCTACCTGCCTTTACGAACAGATTCTTAGGAAATTGATATCCAACAAAAGCCTGAGCACCATAGTCGAGTCCCTGGATATAATCATCAGGATCGTTACCAATCTTCAGGCTTTCATTACCATTTCCTACTTCATTCTCAGGATTGTTTTCTGTCTCAATAGTTCTCTTATACTTGTTTTGGGCATTAACCATATAGGCTATATAGGGGCCTGCGCCAATCATAAAACGTCCTTCACCTGCCATACCTGTCTTGTAAACGATGTTTATAGGCAGCTCGAGATAGTGATAGCTGAGTTTGTTCTTTTCTTCTACAGCCGCACCTACTATATTATAGTTTCTCTCTTCCTGTCCACCTTTCATGCTGTAGCGCAATGCAGGCGCAACGCTAAAGTGATCGCTTATACCGATATCGGCCAGTACACCTGCATGAAATCCAACTTTAATTTGATTGGATGTTGTTTCGCCTTCGTAGTGGTCTGCGAGATTATTAAGATTGACACCACCTTCAATTCCGAATCTTGTTTGAGCCGACGCGCCACTCGCTATTATCATTGCCGCCGCTACTGCAACATACACTTTTTTCATTTTTGATCATCTTTTGGTTCGTAGCATTAGGAAAAAAGGTGTGCCACACGATCTATTCTCATGAAAAAACGGAAATCCTTTTAACATCTTTTTAGAAAATATAAGACGCAGCTTCGCTGAATAGACTTGATAAACAGGTTCTTATCTGCACTACCGGTTGGAAGGTTTATTTTGAAAAAGAATAGAAAATGTGAGAACGAAGGTGTTTAGGCTGCGTCCATTGCAATTGCTGCTACACTTCCACTCGCCCATGCATATTGGAAATTGAACCCTCCCGTAATACCATCTACATCTGTGATCTCTCCTGCAAAGTATAATCCCGCAACGATTTTGCTTTCCATAGTTTGCACATCAATTTCAGAAAGGCTAATACCGCCACAAGTCACAAACTCTTCTTTAAAAGTTGTCTTGCCTGCAACCTCAGCCTGATATCGAATCAGATGTTGTATCAGCTTGTTTTGTATTGCGGCAGTTGCATCTCCCCATCTGGTTTGTTCTGTAGCGCCTGACTGGACCAACAAAAACTCCCAAAGGCGCTTAGGTAAGCCAAAGGGATTTTTATGAAACAGATATTGCTTGCCGTTGCTTTTTCTTAATTCGGAAAAGTCTTCTTTAAGTTCCTGTTCTGTTTTTTCATTCAGCCAGTTTATCTGAATCCCGAAATGATAGTTCTTTTCATGAAGCGCACGTGCTCCCCATGCCGAAGCTCGTAGTACAACAGGGCCGCTTAACCCCCAATGCGTAATGAGTATCGGTCCTTTTTCAGCAATTTTAGTCCCTGCAACCTTGAGGGTCACTTCTGAAAGACTTACTCCCATTAATTCAGTAATGGGGTGCCCGGGAAGGTTGAAAGTGAAAAGAGAAGGCACTGGCGACTGAATGGTATGCCCAAGCTCTTTTAGCCAATTGTACTGATCCTCTTTGGGAAAGCCTCCACAAGCTATAACGATCCGATCTGCAATATGGATACTGCCATCGTTAAAATGCAAATCAAAAGCACCATCTTTCCTTTCAATTCTGTTAAGGCTCTTGTGATACCGGACATTTACTTTTTGTCGCATCATCTCCTGCCAGATACAGTCTATGATAGTTTGCGATTGATCCGTAACCGGAAACATCCGTCCGTCTGCTTCCGCTTTAAGTTGTACGCCACGCTCCTCAAACCAGCGAATTGTATCTTCCGGCCCAAAGCGGTACAGAAGTTTCTTCAGAAACTGCTTTCCTCGCGGATAGCGTGCTACTAAATCAGGGATATCAAACAAATGATGAGTGGTATTGCATCTCCCACCACCGGAAACCTTTACTTTCTGCAACGCCTTACCTGTTTTTTCAAAAATGGTCACTTCTCTTCCCTCTTTGAGGGGAATGTTGGCCGCGGCAAAACATCCTGCCGCTCCGGCACCAATTATTGCAATCTGCATCAGGAGGCTACGTTATTTTCTCTGGCTTTTTACCTGTGCCTCAACGACGGCAATGGCCACCATATTTACAATCTGACGAACGCTGCTACCAAGCTGCAAGACGTGTACCGGCTTGCGGAGTCCTAGCAGTATAGGTCCTACCGCTTCCGCACCGCCCACCTCCTGCAACAAATGATAAGCAATATTGCCGGCAGCGAGATTAGGAAAAATAAGCACATTAGGTGACTCATTCACAAGATCGGAGAACGGATAGTTTTCGCGAAGCAGGTCTTTATTAAAAGCTACACCAGCCTGCATTTCTCCATCAATGACCATGTCAGGATGTTCACTTTTTATGCGGGCAACAACGTTTCTTACAAGCATAACCTCTGGAGAGGCATTGCTTCCGAAATTACTGTAGGAGAGCATGGCAATACGAGGCTTTATGTTGAATTGCTTTACGGCTTCCGCAGTCATTAAGGTGATATCCACCAGTTCATCTTCTGTAGGATTGAAGTTTACGGTAGTATCTGCGAAGAACAATGGTCCTTTTTTCGTCAGCATCATGTACATCCCGGCAATACGTTTCCCTTTTTGCTCAACACCTATGATCTCCAGCGCTGGCTTTACAGTGTCAGGATATCGACGGGTAAGGCCTGAAATGAGTACATCTGCTTGGCCTGTCTCGACCATCATACAGCCGAAATAAGGGCGTTCGCGCATCATTTTTTTCGCTTCATAGAGGTTATACCCACGTCTTTTTCTTTTTTCGAAGAAGAGTGCTCCATATTCGCGCCGCTTTTCATCTGTGCTGCTGCTTCGCGGATCAACAATAGCTACATCCCCAAGCTGTAATCCGTTTTCCTTTATTAAAAATTCGATCTTTTCGGTTTCGCCCAGCAGAATAGGAATGGCAATGCCTTCGTCTTTAACGATCTGCGCCGCTTTGAGCACCTTTATATTTTCGGCTTCAGCAAAAACAACGCGCTTCGGAGCTTGCCTTGCCTTGTTAGTGACAAACCGAAGGATGTTATCGTCAGAACCTAACCTCCTGTACAATTCTCCTTCGTATGCTTCCCAGTCCGTTATAGGGCTCTTCGCTACCCCACTTTCCATAGCTGCTTTTGCCACAGCCGGAGCAAGAGTAACAAGCAGTCTTGGGTCAACAGGCTTTGGAATGATATAAGTTGGTCCAAAGCGAAGCTGCTTTTCATTATACGCTACGTTCACAATATCAGGAACAGGCTCCTTTGCCATGGCAGCCAATGCTTTTACCGCGGCAAGCTTCATGGGTTCGTTGATGGCCGTGGCGCGCACATCGAGTGCTCCGCGAAAAATATAAGGAAACCCAAGAACATTATTCACCTGGTTGGGATAGTCAGAACGGCCGGTTGCCATAATAACATCGGGTCTGGCTGCGATTGCTTCCTCATACGGTATTTCGGGATCAGGATTAGCCAGCGCAAATACTATAGGCCGCGCAGCCATACCTTGTATCATTGATTTAGATACGATGTTTCCTTTAGATAAGCCTATAAATACATCTGCATCTTTCATCGCATCCGCAAGGTTCGTAGTCGCCCCCGCCTGAGCAAATTGTTGCTTATGCTCATCCAGGTCCTCACGGGATGTAGTGATCAGCCCCTTGCTATCGAACATAAAAATGTTGCGAACATCAGCACCAAGTGCTACATAAATCCTGCAGCAGGAAATAGCAGACGCTCCGGCGCCGCTCACCACAAACTTTACTTTACTAATATCCTTTTGTACAATTTCGAGGGCATTTAGCAAAGCAGCACCAGAGATAATGGCGGTGCCATGCTGGTCGTCATGCATCACGGGTATAGAAAGCTCTTCTTTCAGTCTTCTTTCGATCTCAAAACATTCAGGAGCCTTTATGTCTTCGAGGTTTATACCACCAAAAGTCGGTTCCAGCGCTTTTACCACGTTTACAAAACTGTCCACGTCATCTGCCTTGAGTTCAATATCGAAAACATCGATATCCGCGAATATTTTAAACAACAAACCCTTACCCTCCATCACCGGCTTGGAAGCTTCCGGACCGATATTGCCGAGGCCAAGTACCGCCGTACCGTTGGTGACCACAGCAACAAGATTGCCTTTAGCGGTATAACGGTAAACATTTTCTGTATGCTCATGGATCTCCTTACAGGGCTCCGCCACACCCGGAGAATAAGCCAAAGCAAGGTCTCTTTGCGTTTTTGTTTCTTTGGTTGGAACTACTTCAATTTTTCCCGGCCTTCCCTTCTCATGATATTCCAGTGCATCTTCCTTTCTTATCAAATGTGTCATCAATATTTCCAGATTTTTGAAAAGCGAAAGTTACGAAACATTAGCCGCGAATTCCAGCCAGGTCATCCGAATTCCAGCCTCCTATATGCCGGTAGGACGAGATCGTTATGGTCAAGGTCGCGATAATAAGAACACATATCCGGGTCGTGTTCACCTAGTTGATTATCATCTTCTCTAGATGAATATGATAGAAAGAACGTAATAAAACCGCTTTTTGTAAATGGCAGACCTTTAACACCGTTAGGGGGATATTTTTCCTATTTTTACGCCCTTTCATCGATTCATGAGGTTAGGTATCAGCAACATTTTTGTCCTGTTTCTTATTCTGTGTTCAACGGCTTGTGCCCAGCAAAAGAAGACAGTGACAAACGGCAAGAACTACGCGACATTGCAACGCGCAGTGGTTAACCGTACGCTTCCGGGCCGCCGCGAGGGGAAGATAGATACCCAATATCGCTTCATTATGGTATGGCAATCGTCACAGACGCCTACCACATTTTTTTACAAAGCTCCTAATGTGTGGATGAACTGTTCGGTAAACAAACTCAGCATCGTCGAAGGAAGCCAGAAAGCGACTGAGATCGCTCTCGAAAACATTCGAAAAGGCGATACCATCGAACTGATACCGATAAAAGGAGGGAAGTTTCCAATACCTTCTGATATACCGGAAAGCCTGAATAATGTAATTCTTTTTAAAATCAATAAATCGAACTGGCATTACGTCAGCATCAGCAATTATGAGAAAGCTGATGTGTCGATGCCTTAGTTGTCAAGGAAAATAATGAAAAAAATATTATTGCTCAGTGTTGCAATTGCGTGCGCGCAAGTCTTAAATGCCCAATCATGGGCGCCACAGGATAAGCCGCAAAAGCTGGAGAAGATTATTGCCACATACGAACAGTCAAACGTATCGAAGCAAACGGAAGATGAAGACGAAAACGAGTCTTTTGAAAATGGTGAGCCGGAAAAAGAAGGCAAGCACTATCATTTTGACAGATGGACATGGTACTGGCAAAACCATCTGGATGAAAATGGGTACCTCGCCTCTCCTGCCCATACATTTGAGGAATGGCAAAAGTTCTCTCAAAAGCAACAGACCAGAAAATACTTCAAAACGACTAATCAGGCACAGTGGAGCTTTGTAGGTCCTCTTACAACTCCCGGTGGCTATAATGGTATCGGACGTATTAATAGTATTGGCTTCCACCCTACCGATTCCAATACTTTTATTGTAGCTACAGCCGGTGGCGGTGCATGGCGTACTACAAACGGAGGGCTGACCTGGTCTTCTCTTACAGATAATCTTCCTTTGCTGGGAGTCTCTGATGTTGACTATAATCCGCTGAATCCAAACACTATCTATATGTGTACCGGGGACAGGGATGCGAGCGATACTTACAGCATCGGCGTATTAAAATCTACGGATGGGGGCAATACCTGGAATACCACAGGTTTGCAATACAATCGCAGCGATCTTAAGCTTACTAACTGTTTAGTGATCAACCCGCTCGATACCAATAGTCTTACCCTTGCTACAAGCGCAGGTATAATGAAGTCTTATGACGGAGGCCAAACATGGACAACGAAGGCCCTAGGTAATTATAAACAAGTAGTTTATAACCCTGCTGATACTAATATTATTTATGCAACGAGCTCAGCAATTACTCGTTCAGACGACGGAGGTCAAACCTGGCACAATGTGCTTATTGTCCTTGGTAGTGTAAGAGCAGCAGTAGCTGTGACCCCTGCGGCGCCAAACATTGTAAAAGCCGTAGTAGCCGATAATAACAATGGCCTGGCGGGCATTTACACTTCTTCCGATACAGGAAAAACTTTTACGAAGGTATATGGGTTTGACTGCACGCAAAACATCTTGAATAATTCACCGAGTTTAAATGTTAATACTTGTGACGGACAGGGTTGGTACGACCTCGCTATCGCGCTTAGTCCTATCGATTCTAACAAGATCTATGTTGGAGGTGTGAACACATGGGAATCTAGCAATGGTGGTTATAACTGGAACATCGTTGCTCAGTGGAAGGCATCGTTACCAGGTATTAAGGTTGTGCACGCCGACAAGCACTTCCTGAGCTTTCATCCGTTAATGCCTGATGTACTGTTTGAGTGCAACGACGGAGGCATTTACAAAAGTTACAATCCTGCCAGCTACCTATGGACAGATCTTTCAAATGGCTTGGGCATCACCCAATTCTACAGGCTTGCAACAAGTGATCTCGCTTCTTTCGTGATTGCAGGAGCACAAGATAATGGTTCTAAGAAAGTAACCTTTGGAGGAGCCTCTGATGAGCTCACAGGCGGAGATGGCATGGATTGTCAAATTGACTATTCAGATCCTACTACATTTTATACTTCCAGTCAATACGGGAGCTTCAGTAGAACCAATAATAATGGCGCATCCTTTACCAATATCAGAAATAATATTCCGGGACAGCCAGATGGCGCCTGGATCACTCCTCTTGTTCTGGATGCACAAGTTTCCTCTATCATCTATGCCGGATATAAGCACATTTATATAAGCGGCAATCAGGGCGATACATGGGCCGACATTTCGCCAAACTTACCTTCCGTCAATATTAACCGCCTTGGCGTGACAGTAAATGACCCTAACGTTGTTTATGCTGTGCAAGGCAACTCTATTCGTTACACTATGGATCAGGGAACGACGAACTGGGGGCTTGTGCCTTCCGGCTTTAGTGGCGTTATTTCCGATCTTTTAGTTGATCCTGCTAACAAAAACCACATATGGGTAACCTACAGTGGCTTTGGTGCACGAAAAGTCGCAGAATATACTATTGGAGGTACTTGGGCAAAGTTTGATGATTCGCTGCCCAATATACCGGTACAATGTATTACAATTGATACGTTCGACAGAACGATGTATATAGGAACAGACATTGGCGTTTTCTACCGCACACCAACAATGACCGGATGGGAGCCATACACAATGGATCTTCCTGTAATTGAAGTAACTGATCTGAGCATTAATTATACTACCAACGAAATATGGGCATCCACGTATGGACGGGGTATCTGGAAGTCTCCTAAGTTTCAGGGAGTAGGTACAGCCATTAATAATGTTCCTTTAGCATTTGATGTTATTAGCATTGCACCAAATCCAAACAAAGGTGAATTCTCTGTTATTACCACCAACAAAGCGCTGATTGACCAAACAGTGAATGTGCGAATAGTGAGCTTTACAGGCGCCACAGCACTCCAAACTCAAGGAAGGTTTGATGCCTCGGGAAGATTACCGTTGAACGCGTCAAACCTGGCCAGAGGCACTTATATAGTGGAAGTAACGCAAAACGGAAGCACGCTTGCCAGAACAAAAATGATCGTTTTGTAAACGGTAAGTAATTATAAAACTAAATTGAAACCCGGTAGCTAAGCGCTATCGGGTTTGTTTTTTGAAAGCATCCGCACTTAGGTAGTAGCACATATAGCCATGAAAGATACCTTTGCATACTAACCGTTCGGACGCATGAAAAGTTTCGCAAGTGATAATTATGCTGGCGTGTTGCCAGAAGTGATGCAGGCATTACAGCACGCCAATGAGACCCACGCTATCTCTTATGGCAATGACCCCCTCACGCAACGGGTTCGGAATCTGTTCAAAGACGTCTTTGAAGCAGACGTGGATGTTTTGTTCGTTTTTAATGGAACAGGCGCCAATGTGTTAAGTATCAGCAGCGCCACACAATCATTTAACTCTGTTCTATGCACAGATGTTTCTCATATCTATAACGATGAATCTTCCGCCCCTGAGACTATAACCGGTTGCAGGTTTTTCCCCATTCCTGCGGACGCCCATGGGAAGCTTGAAATAGCAGCGCTCGAAAATAAGATCGTCAGGAAAGGAGACATCCACTTTGCACAGCCGCAACTTATTTCAGTTACCCAGTCAACTGAATACGGTACAGTTTACAGCCTCGATCATCTAAAAGAAATAAGCGCTCTGGCAAAGCGACATAGCCTCTTCCTGCACATGGACGGCTCTCGTTTTTTCAATGCCGCTATTAAATTGAATTGCAGTCTTAAAGAAATGACTGTGGAGACGGGCGTTGATATCCTTTCACTTGGGGGCACCAAACTGGGTATGATGTACGGAGAAGCTGTAGTCGTCTTCAATAAACGGCTTGCTGAAAATGTGTACTACAAGCAAAAACAGGTGATGCAGCTTGCATCAAAAACAAGGTTTATTGCGGCGCAATATGAAGCACTGCTTACCGACGACCTGTGGAAGAAGCCTGCAATACACGCCAATCTCATGGCAAAGAAACTATGTGAAGGCATCAGCAGGATCAGGAGGGTGAGGGTGACAATGCCTGTAGAGGCAAATGCTGTATTCGCTATTCTTCCTGAAGAATGGATCGTGCCGCTTCAAGTCGCCTTTCCTTTTTATGTGTGGAATGAAGCAAACAATGAAGTCCGGCTAATGTGCGCCTTCGACACTACAGAAGAGGACGTCAACGGCTTTCTGCATGTGCTCGAGCAACTCAATAAAGGCTGACTTATAGGGCTTATCTATTGAATAAACGTTGTTTGTCTGTTACTGCAATTTCTCATAAAATCTGTAACGAGATAGCTTGCGAGTTTTGCTGTCATTCTATCTTCCCTGCCATCTTCGAGCCGAATGCATCCCTCAGGAAGATGGAGGTAAGCGGCTTCTGTAAAGCGCGCAGCATAAAACAAAAACTGCCTTGCCTGCAAAGAAGATATACCACAGGGGGTGGCTGCACTTGATAGCGTTCTTTCAATACAGTCGAGGTCTATTTCCACACCTACCGGGGTGCCGGCAGTGAAGCGAATTGCATTGTCCAGTACGTTCTTAAAGCTGTTCTTTTCTTCTATAAAAACATCTTCATAAAAGGAAAGGTGAATATCGGGATCAGAGGCCATCTCATCAATCATATTCTGACTGTTGTAATTGCGATGCAAACCAACCACTGCATATCTCCTTAAATAGCCTTCCATCTTTGCATACCGAAATCCGTTACCACTATGGCGACCTTCCACTGAGCGGTAGTCACTATGAGCATCGAGATTGATACAATTCACAGCCCTTCCCTTCGATTTGCTAATAGCCTTCAGTATTGGATAAGCGTTATTATGCCCTCCTCCTATTACTACAGGAATTTTTCCAGCATCGGCAATCGCTTTTATAACAGGGAACACTGCATCATCAATATGGCTTACTGATTCACGCAGCTCCTCTGCCTTTTTGCCTTTCGACTCTTCCATCATTGCCGCGAAATCGAAGGCACCAAGCACTACAATCTGGTTGCCCCGCAGCAGGGCCGTATCCTGTACATTAAGGATCGCTTTTAGCGCGGGCTGCCAAAGAGTCTGTGTACCTCCCACTCCATAGTTGGCCCGCACTCCAATATCTTCTGGAATTCCCAGTAAAACAAACGATGCAGTGCTTGCCTTAAGCGAATCCTGCCAATCTGTAATATCAAGGCATTGAACTGTTTCGCCCAGTTTAGTTTCGCCGTCACGTTTAGAAGTCAGTGCATCCAGCTCTTCCCTTGTAATAATCTTCAAATGGTTCATCTATTGCTTTTGTTTTTCCGACCAGCCTTTTAGCTTTTGCTTCAGCAGTTCCAGTGGCAGGCAGCCGCTCTCCAATACTGCATCGTGGAAGGAGGCGATATTAAATTTATTGCCAAGTTCCCGCTCGTATTTGTTGCGTTCCGCTGAAATCGTA
>DATJDP010000142.1:0-11447 GCA_035497355.1 Flavipsychrobacter sp. | reverse complement strand
CAGCGCGCGACGGATCGCATCGCCCACGGCATCCACCTCGACGATATTTTTCTCAACCACGGCGTTTGGTGGCAATGTTATTGTCCTTCACATATGCCACTTTGGTTCCATCAGGGGAGAAGCTTGCATGAAGTACTTTGTCTTTGTCAAGAAGTTGCAGCGTCTTCGAGTTGGTATTGTAGATATACACCTTATGAAGAATGGAACGCCGGTAAATATTCTTGCTTTCACCATAAAGCAGTAATTGCTTTTCGTCTGCGCTGAACGCATATTCATCAATCTTCACTGTGTCGCTGTCATATTTCAAACTGTTATCGTAAACAGTCTTTACCTTCTTACCGGACTCAAGGTTATATATATTGATCAGCTTTCTTCCGTTTTCCTCATCAATCTGAGTATATCGTTTACCGTCTTTCATGGCATTAAAGCCGGGAACGGACTTGATACGAAAAGTTCCGTCTTTCCAGAGGTCTTCTAAAGTAATTTGCTTTTTTTGTCCCGTGGCAGTAACAGACAAGAACAGAAAAGCAAATAGCAATAACTGGCGCATAGTGTTGAATTAAACGGTTCAAAAATAAGTGCTACACAGGACAGCGAGAAACAAACCGTGAGGAAATAAAAAAGTGGCCGTTTTAAGCCACTTGCTAAAATACAATATAGAATTTGTTCTAGTTATCGATAGTTGCCTGAATACCTCTGTCTATCAGGGCTTCGGCCTTTGGACGCAAAAAATCAAAACTTCCCTTTTTTACCCCACATTTCCCTTTGTGGTGTATCAGTAAGGCGCATTGTTCTGCCTGTTCAGGAGAATGATCACATACATCTACCAAAGATTCAATTACCCAATCGAAGGTATTGACATTGTCATTCCATACAACAAGATAATGATGCTGGTCACTAAGCACCTGTACATCACTGTCTTCCTCGGTTTGCCATTTTATACCGTTCAAAAGATCGCGGCTGTTCATGTTCACAAATTTTGCCAAAGTTATAAAACAGAAAAATATAAACGCGCTTACTTTGCAGGATGTTTGTAAAAAAATCAATGGATGAGCTTGAGCGAAAATCCGCAGAGGAAGCAAAAAGATCAGGCAAACACCCTATTATTATTATTCTGGATGATATAAGGAGCATGCACAACGTAGGTTCTTCTTTTCGAACCGCAGATGCTTTTGCCGCTGAGGCGATTTATCTGTGTGGTTACACACCGCTGCCTCCACATAGGGAAATTCATAAAACGGCGCTTGGGGCCACAGAAAGTGTGGAATGGAAGCACTTTCCAGAAACAACGGCAGCAGTCATAGCTGCACAGGAAAAAGGATATAAGGTGTTTGCTATTGAGCAGGCTCATCAAAGCACAGGTCTGCAAGCGCTGGACTGGAACGAAACACCGATTGCTTTGGTCTTTGGAAACGAAGTAACCGGTGTTAATGATCAAGTCTTAAAAATGGTGGATGGAGTAATAGAAATACCGCAGTATGGCGCCAAGCACTCACTGAATATATCCGTCACTGTAGGAGTGGTACTATGGGAACTTGTAAGAAAATTTTAATAAACCTCCCAAAATCAATCGATATTCGATATCGACACACCTATATAGTTATGAGGCGTTATTCCCTTCAGTTCCTTCTTAAGTTTTGCTGATATCTTCAGTGTATCGATAAACTCATGAATATCCTGCTTGCTAATGCCTGATTTACCGCGAGTTAAGGCTTTCAATGCCTCATAAGGCTGCGGATAGTTCTCTCTTCTCAGTACCGTTTGTATTGCCTCAGCGACTACAGCCCAGTTATGCTCAAGGTCTGCATGAAGCTTATCCTTATTCAACAACAGTTTGCCCAATCCCTTTTCGAGTGAACGAAGCGCAAGAAAACTGTGAGCCAGCGGCACACCGATGTTGCGCAATACGGTGCTGTCTGTAAGATCGCGCTGCAGACGACTGATCGGAAGCTTGGCCGCAAGGTGTTCGTACAAAGCGTTCGCTATGCCCAGATTGCCTTCAGCATTTTCAAAGTCGATAGGATTTACTTTATGCGGCATGGCTGACGATCCTACCTCATCCTTCTTCACCTGTTGTTTGAAGTATTCCATGGAGATGTAGGTCCAGATATCCCGACAAAAGTCTGTCAAAATGGTGTTGATCCGCTTCAGGGCATCAAATTGCGCCGCAAGATTGTCGTAATGCTCGATCTGAGTGGTGAACTGCATTCTTTCCAGTCCAAGCTTTTTGCTTACGAAGTCGTTAGCAAATTGGACCCAGTTAACCTGCGGGAAAGCAACATGATGAGCATTGAAGTTACCTGTAGCTCCGCCAAACTTAGCAGCAAAAGGTACTTGTAACAACTGATCAATCTGTCCCCGTAGCCTTTCAACAAACACCATCAGCTCCTTTCCCAGCGTTGTTGGCGACGCTGGTTGGCCATGGGTCCGCGCCAGCATAGGTATTCCCTGCCAGTCTTTTGCCATCTTCTGCAGTTTCAGCACGATATTCTCTATAGCAGGAAGAAACTGTTCTTCCAAAGCCTCTTTCCAAAGTAGCGGAACGGAGGTATTGTTAATATCCTGCGATGTTAGTCCGAAATGCACCCACTCTACGCTATCCCCTGCCCCAAGCGCTCGTAGTTTGTCCTTCAGAAAGTATTCTACGGCCTTTACATCGTGATTAGTAGTGCGTTCAATATTTTTAATTTCCTGGGCTTCTTCTTCAGAAAAATTCTCATAGATGGAACGAAGCTTTGCTGGCCTTGCAGTAGCAGGAAGCTTAAATATCTTCTTCTCAGCAAGAAAAAGAAAATACTCTACTTCCACCCTCACACGGTAATGAATCAAACCAAATTCTGAAAAATAAGGGGCTAAGCCGGAAAGCTGTGCACGATAACGTCCGTCAACAGGACTGATAGCTGTGAGTGCGGATAATTGCATGTGCGCAAAGATACATTGTCTTTGAAGTATTAGAAAAGTAGAAAGTACCAAGTATCAAGTACCAAGCACCAAGTATCAAGTATCAAGTATCAAGTATCAAGTATCAAGTATCAAGTAGAGGGTATCAAGTAGAGGGTATCAAGTAGAAAACAAAAAATCCATTCAGTGGTGGGTAAAAAGTAACGGATAGGTCTGCTAAATTCTCTATTTTCGGGGCCATAATGTCCCTTCAAACAGCATCACTCAATTCAGGCAGTAATGGTAATTGCTACTATGTAGGCAATGAACATGAAGCAGTACTGATAGATGCCGGCATTTCCTGCAGGGAAACAGAGCGACGGATGAATGGCTTGTCACTGTCAATGAGAAAAGTGAAAGCAATCTTTATTTCTCACGAACACTCAGATCATATCCGTGGTGTTGAAATGCTCTCAAAAAAATACCGGTTACCCGTTTATATTACGGAGCGTACGCTTTCGTTTAGCAGGTTAAAGATCGACCCCACGCTTGTTCGCCGCTTCAAGGCTTCTGAGACAACCGATATCGGTGCATTAAGGATCACCAGTTTCCTTAAAAATCATGATGCAATTGACCCTCACAGCTTCGTTGTTTCAGGCATGGGAGTTAATATTGGCGTCTTTACTGATATCGGCGAACCCTGCGAACAACTAATCAGTCATTTTAAATCCTGCCATGCGGCCTATCTTGAAGCAAATTATGACGACCAGATGCTGGAAAATGGTCGTTATCCCTACCACTTAAAGAAGCGGATAGCAGGCAACAAAGGCCACCTCTCCAATGCGCAGGCTTTGCAATTGTTCCTGGAGCACGGCTCTGAAAGCCTGAAACATCTTTTTCTTTCCCATCTATCGAAGGATAATAACAACCCCGATTTAGTACAGGCGCTTTTCACTGCCCACACAGTTTCTACAAACATTGTGGTGGCATCCCGCTATGAGGCCACAGAAATATTTTCTGTTTCTGCCTCACCGTCCCTGCAGACAAACCAAAAAGCCAGACAGACTACCTTGTTTGAGTTTTAATTAAGAGTTTCCATCCCATTTTTCTACTTTATCCCTTTGTGGCATTTGTTTTTAATTATCTTCTTCAGCTAACAAATGGAAAAGTTTCAAGGATTTTAAAATAAAAATGATGGATGCGAGGGTTTTGCTGATTGAGGACGATAAGGATATGTGCTTTTTATTAGAAACTTTTCTGGGAAGAAAGGGCTTTGAAGTAAAAGCGGTAGAGACAGGACAGGAAGGGATCGAACTTTATGACGACGAGTATTTTGACATGGTATTGTGCGATTTTTCACTGGCCGATATGGATGGCAAAGAGGTGCTGAAAGAATTGCATGAACTCGACCCCGATCTTATTTTTTTTATAATAACAGGCCATACGGATGTTCATCTGGCTGTCGAAATGATGAAGCTTGGCGCACGGGACTATCTTATTAAACCATTGATCCCTGATGAACTCGTCAACAAACTATCCCAGGCATTGCCCAATTTGTCTTAGTATTTTGCGGAAGGTTTGGTACAAACACAAAGCGGCGAAGTATAGTCTTTCGTTTGTTTTCTTTCATCCCTTCCCTATTTAATTGTTTTCTCACGCTCATCATTTCCCAAACCTTGGGTGATACTTTTCCAATGTGCTTCTTAAATAGGTTCGATCAAGATGGGTATATATCTCCGTGGTTGTAATGCTTTTGTGCCCTAACATCTCCTGTACGGCGCGCAGATCTGCTCCTGCTTCTACTAAATGCGTAGCAAAGGAATGACGCAGCACATGCGGATGAATATTTTTTTTAATCCCCGCCTTCTGTGTGAGGTCCTTCAATATAAGGAACACCATAACGCGGGATAGTGCTGCACCTCTTCGGTTCAGGAATAAGGTGTCTTCAAAGCCCGGTTTGATCGTTTTCAAATGGCTTCGAATATGATCTTTGTATAGCTTTATTTGCTGAACAGCCTTTCCACCGATAGGAACTAATCGTTCTTTATTGCCTTTGCCTATCACGCGGATAAAGCCAATGTCAAGGTAAAGGTTAGAAACACAAAGGTTAATAAGTTCGCTTACCCGCAGTCCGCAACTATAAAGTGTTTCCAGCATTGCTCTGTTGCGTTGTCCCTCCGGTGTGCTATGATCAATCACCGCAAAAAGCTGCTCGATTTCATCAATACTTAAAAATACGGGCAATGACCGTTTCAGCTTTGGGGCTTCCAGCAAGGCGGTTGGGTCTTTCTTAATGACATCTTCGAGCAGCAGGTAGCGAAAGAAGGATTTGATACCACTTAATACCCGCGCCTGACTACCGGCAGAAAGCTCAAGACTATTAATATAGATAAGGAACTGCTGCAGATGTTTCAGTTCTACATGCTCTGCCGCCAGATTCTTCTCTTCCTGCAGGAAATAATCGCGCAGCATACTTACATCGTGCAGGTAGGCCTCAATTGTATTTCCCGACATTGATCTTTCCAACTGCAAATAAGCTTTAAAGCCTTTTATGTACGCCTCCCACATCTTCCGCAAAGATAGTGCGGCAAGCGGTAAGCCTTCTTAGGCCGCAGATCTTCTTTTGCTGCTGCTCAGGTAGAAAAGGGCTGCTGCACCTACAAGTATGGAAGCTGTTACTAATGCCAGACCCCATGGAAACTTGCTTTCCTTTGGCGGCAGGTACATCACGCCACTTGCATCTATTACAGCAGGATCATGCAGATATCTGCCATGTTTAGGCAATGCCATTTCATCAAAGTGCCGGGCAAGGTTGTGCAATGCTGCCTGCATTTCAGCTCCGCTCATTGGTTTGCCATGGCCGCTGGCAATAATTTCGGGATGCAGATCTGCAATTGCCATTAAAGAATGTTTCGCGGCATCCCAGTCGTATGTAAAGTATTTCGGCGGACCGGAAAGCTTTTTCTTTTGTGTCATTACAGACATCACCGATTCCTGAATGGTTGTCACAACGGCATCTCCGGCGATCAGTACCCGGTCTTTACTTCTGAAAAAACTTACATGGCCCGGTGCATGGCCGGGAGTGTAGATATAACGCCACTCACTCAGGAAGGGAACAGAGCCATCAGGAGGTAAAATATGAAGGTGGCTTTCCACATTTATCGGCTTCATCGGGTACATCCACGCCATCTTTGCCATCAATCCTCCGTCTACGGAGGCATCAGGCGGTGGATAAGAAGACTTTCCACTCAGATAGGGTAACTCCAGATAGTGACAATAAACCGGTACCTGCCATTCTTCCGCCAGCTTTTTTAAAGAACCTGTGTGGTCAAAATGCCCGTGTGTGAGTAAAATAGCAGATGGTTTACTATCCTTCCCGAAAATATGTTCGGCCATTTTCCTGATCTTGGAAGCGGAAGATTTCAATCCTGTGTCTATCAAGACCCAGTTGTTAGTGTCTTCATCGCGTACCATATAGACATTGACAAAAACATCTTTGGTTCCCCATACATTCTTAGCAACATCAAAGCAAAGTGATTGTATTTCCTGTGGTTGTATCGTTTCTTCCTGCATAGTAAGTGTTTTACTGACAAAAATTCCTGAAAGGGCTACAAAAACATGCCAAAAGAGGAAGGGAAAGGGAGAATGCAGGGCTCAGAGAGGATTGTGGGTTGGAACAGGCAGTCAGCCCATTCATTTAACTAAACCTTATCAGGCACCGGAATCAAATTTGCGCCTTTGATAGAATGAAGAAAAGTGCGGTGATTGCTAATGTATTAAGGGCGGTATTTGTCGTATTGGCATATAAAGAGATCACACACCCTAAATCTTCTATGATCCCTCCAGGCACCGGGCGTACCACTGCTCATTACCTCAAAAGCTGCTACCAGATTGCCAGAGGATACTTGAAGAAATGGCACTTTTTAAAGAGTTGAGGGGTTAGGTTTTTCTCCGCCTTCATTCTTTGCTGCCCGTTAATCGCTCTCGCCAGTTCAACTTTTTACTTTTGCCTTTCAGCTTTCTACCAATCTACCCTCCCGACTTTTGTCTTTCTTAACTAACTTGAATTAAAAATCCGTTTCTAAAGAATGTTTGCAACAATAGCATTGATCATTATCACCTGTATTATATCCTATCGGGGTTTGAAGAATGAGTTGTTCATAAGTCGCTATTCGTTCAGTATCGAAAAGGTTCGGGTCTACAAGGAGTATATCCGGCTTGTTTCTTCCGGCTTTTTGCATATCAACTGGATGCATCTGGTGGTAAATATGTTTGTGCTATGGGCCTTTGGAAGCGGACTGGAAGCGAGGCTCGGCATCGTTCCGTTTTTGCTCATCTACTTTTCCAGTCTTGTTGGTGGCAATCTTCTGGCATTGTGGATCCATAAATACGACGATTCTTATGCCTCTGTAGGCGCGTCAGGGGCAGTAGCAGGTCTTATATTCGCCTCTATAGCTATTGTACCCCAATGGCGAATATTCTTTCTTCCTTCATGGATATTCGGTATTGTATATGTGCTTTATACTATCTATGCCATACGTTCACAACGAACAGATGTCGGTCATGCGGCGCATCTGGGCGGCGCACTAATAGGGATGGCTGTTGCAGTACTCATGTATCCGTTAATCCTTGTAAGCAACTGGCTACCTATTCTTGCTATCTTATTGCCAGGGATCGCCCTGATTGTGATCATGATCCGCAAGCCAGAATTGATATTGATTGACAAAAGAACTCAGGAAAGGCAATTGACTGTGGAAGACCGCTATAATATTTCCAGAAAGCAGCAAAAAGAAGAAGTAGATCGTATCCTCGAAAAGATCAGCCAGAAAGGTATGGACAGCCTGACGAAAAAGGAAAAAGAGACCTTGGATGAGTATTCACGATCATAGTACTGATTTTATGGTTTGTCCTGACGGAATTCCTTTTTTAACCCGTTGAATACCTTTTGTCATAAACCGAATTCCTTTTATCGCTAAGGGAATTCGTTTTGTCACGAACTGAATTCCTTTTGCCAGAAACTGAATTCCTTTTTTCACAAACTGAATTCCTTTTGCCAGAAACTGAATTCCTTTTGTCAGAAACTGAATTCCTTTTATCGCTAAGGGAATTCCTTTTGCCAGAAACCGAATTCCTTTTGTCTCAAACTGAATTCCTTTTATCGCTAAGGGAATTCCTTTTTTCACAAACTGAATTCCTTTTGTCCCAAACTGAATTCCTTTTGTCAGAAACTGAATTCCTTTTGCCAGAAACTGAATTCCTTTTATCAGAAACCGAATTCCTTTTGCCACAATCTGTCGACGATGGACCGGTATGAAAACAAGCTTCCCAAGGTTCTGTTTCTAATCCTACCTTTACAGGGTAATAATTATTATGATACAAGCGGGGCATTACTATCAGCTAAAGGCGGTAAAGAAGGTAGATTTTGGGTTTTACTTAGATGCGGAAGGGCTGGAGATTCTCTTGCCTAAGCGGTTCGTACCAGACGGACTAACCGAAGGGGACGAAATAAAGGTCTTCATATATCATGATAATGAAGATCGTCTCATAGCCACCACCCAGGAACCTTTTGCAACAGTTGGAGATGTAGCACTGCTCAAGTGTGTTAGCAAAACCGACTATGGCGCTTTCATGGAATGGGGAATCATGAAAGATGTGTTCGTTCCTTTGTCGCACCAGCTTTCGCGTATGCAGGAAGGAGAAAAATACATAGTATATCTTTTTATCGATGAAATGACGGGACGGGTAACTGCTACTGAAAAGTTTCAAAAGTTCTTGAGCAATGATGAGCTTACGGTGAAAGAGAATGAAACGGTAGACCTGCTCGTATGGCAACAGACCGACATTGGCTATAAAGTGATAATCAACAACAAACACACCGGCGTCGTGCACTTTAGTGACGTCTTCCGCGATCTGCAGTATGGAGAAAAGCTGAAGGGGTTCATCAAAAAGATAAGGGAAGAAAATAAGATAGATGTGGCAATTGGAGAAAGGGGCTATGAACGGGTTTCCCCCGAAACGGAACGTCTATTGCAACTGCTAAGGGAGAATGATGGCTATCTGCCTTACAACGATAAATCGTCGCCAGACGATATCTATAGCTTTTTCGGTATTAGCAAAAAGACGTTTAAAATGTCTGTTGGAGCCTTGTACAAAGACAGAAAGATTGAACTAACAAAGACAGGAATAAAACTATTGGAATAATTTTACGATCCTTAAAAAACCATTTCATCATGGCACTCAATATTCCTCAGGGCTATCAGCAGGTGATGCCTTACCTTATTTTGAAAGACCCACAGCGGTTTATCGACTTTACGGCCCGGGTTTTCGGAGCAAAGGGGAAAACGCGACAGATGAAAGGCGACAAAATTGGCCACGCAGAAATATTGATAGGAGAAAACTGTATTATGTTCGGCGGTAGCACTGAAGACTGGAGCGTGATGACTGCAGGCTTATTTATTTACGTAGAGGATGCCGATGCTACCTATCAGAAGGCTATGGAGGCAGGTGCAGAAACTGTTATGGAACTATCTGACCAGGGCTATGGAAGAACCTGCGGTGTTAAAGACCCGGAGGGAAATACCTGGTGGATCACCTCTGTAAAATAATAAAGAGTTATCTGTTCATATATCGCTTAATCTCTCTTTCCGCTTCCCTGCCTTTAATAGATTCGCGTTTGTCGTGCAGATTCTTCCCTCTGCCTAAGCCTATTTCCATTTTGGCATAGCCGCTCTCAGTAATAAAGACGGCTAACGGAACGATCGTGTAACCCTTTTCCTTTATCTTTTGCTCCCACTTTCTTAGTTCGCGTTTATTGAGCAACAGCTTTCTTTCACGGACCGGGTCATGACCGGCATAGCCAGCGTTCACATACTCCGCGATGTGCAGACTTTTTACCCAAACCTCTCCTTTGCTAAAATAACAATAGCTATCATTGAAGCTCACCTTGCCGTTGCGTACAGATTTGATCTCAGAACCTGTAAGTACAATACCCGCAGTGAGCCTGTCCTCAATAGCGTATTCGAAGGTTGCAGGACGGTTTTTGATATAGACTTTATCCTGAGACAAGCGCAGTTTTTAGTTTTTGGATGTAAAGATGTTGCAATATCGGCTATCAGGCTTCCACTTCCTTCATGAACCATTCCATAACGGTAGAAAGTTTCTCCTTTAGCTCCTTACGGTCGATTATGAAATCCAGAAAACCGTGCTCCAGCAAGAACTCTGATCGTTGAAAGCCCTCGGGCAAATCTTTCCTGATCGTCTCCTTTATGACACGCGGACCAGCAAAGCCGATCAAAGCATTGGGCTCTGCTATATTCAGATCGCCAAGCATAGCGTAGGAAGCCGTAACTCCGCCCGTTGTTGGGTCAGTCATTAATGATATGTACGGCAATTGTGCCTTGGCGAGTTGTGTCAGCTTTGCAGATGTTTTTGCCATTTGCATCAGGGAGAAAGCACTTTCCATCATGCGGGCGCCACCTGATTTTGAAATGATCATAAACGGCAGGTGGTGAGCGATGGCATAGTCAATCGCACGACTGATCTTCTCCCCCACTACACTTCCCATAGAGCCTCCAATGAAATTGAAGTTCATGCAGGCTATAACAAGCTGTTTGCCATTTACCCTGCCGAGCCCCACAGTCATTGCGTCTTTCAGTCCTGTGTTTTTCTGTGCATCCTCAAGGCGTTTGCCGTATGGCTTTACATCCACAAATCCGAGCTTATCCTTCGGTACAATGTTTTCAAAAAGCAGCTCAGCGTCTCCACCGTCGAAGATGATGTCGAAATATTCCCTGCTGTTGATCCGGTTATGATAATTGCATTTAAGACATACATACATATTATCCCTGAGTTCTTTTACTGTGTAAGTTGTCTTACACTCAGGGCATTTATGCCATAGTCCATCCGGTGCTTCCTTCTTTTCGTGTGTTTCTGTTTGTATTCCTTTCTTAATTCTTCGAAACCAGGTGGACATAATCCCTTTAGATTAATGAACAATTGTTTATTGAAACGGGCGGTAAAGATACAACATGAAGTCAAAGTGAAGGTAAGCTTCAATGAAAAGCCCATTTATCACAGATAGCTTTCTGCCTTTCCGTTGCGTTATGGTGACAACGAAGTGCTTATATACTTCAGTCGTTGCTGATACGAATCCTGTTTTCTACGTTCTTTACGCCTCGTACAGATTCTGCAATGTCGTATGCCCGTCTTTTAGAAACGCGGTCTGGCGCAAAACCTGAGAGAATGACGCCGTGGCTATTCACCTGAACCTCTATACCGGAAGCATCCAACTGCGGATCATCGGTAAGCCGGGCGTTTACGTCTTCCATAATTCTTTCGGAAGACCTGTCATAATTCTTTGGTCCTCTTCCCTCATAATTCCGCTTACTTTCCCCACGACTGTACTGAGGCTCATCAGGGTTTTCATTTACTATATAGCGGTAGTAGTCTGTATAGTCAAAATGTCTGTGGTTATTCGGATAGTAAGCTGCCATACTGGTTATTGTCTATGAAAATTGCCAGAAGGGCAACAAAACTATGCCTTCGAAACGTTGAAAACCTTGTGAAAA
>DATJDP010000141.1:0-9798 GCA_035497355.1 Flavipsychrobacter sp. | reverse complement strand
TTTAGACGCCTTAACTGGCCCGCGAGATTCAAAGTTCGGTTCAATATCTTATTGTCAATGCCAAAGCTGTTCTTGTAATATTTATGGCCAATCTTCAGGCAGGTCGGCTTTCCATCGGTGATCATGAATATCTGCTTATTCGCGTTCTTTCTCCTTCTTAAGATGTCCATTGCAAGTTCCAGGCCCGCTACTGTATTGGTATGGTAGGGGCCAACCTCAAGATAGGGTAACTCTTTCATCTCGATCTGCCAGGCATCATTGCCGAATACTACAATATCCAGAGTGTCTTTCGGGTAGCGGGTGGTGATCAGTTCGCTCAATGCCATCGCTACTTTTTTAGCAGGTGTTATCCTGTCTTCTCCATACAGGATCATGGAGTGGGAAATATCGATCATCAGCACCGTAGACGTCTGCGTCTTGAAATCCATCTCATGTATTTCAAGGTCCTCCTGATGCATTGAAAGCTGCTCTATACCGTGATTGATAAAGGAGTTTTTGAGGCTGCCTGTATAATCAATCGCTTCAAGAGCATCGCCAAATTCATAAGGTCTCGTTTCGGGGTTCAATTCATCCCCTTGTCCAGACTTGAACGTGGTATGGTTTCCCTTCCGTGTTTTTTTCAGTTTACCAAAAATTTCATCCAGCGACCGCTGACGGATGGTCTGTTCCGTTTTTGATGTAATCCGGAAACTTCCATCTAAAGGGTTCTCCTGTAAATAGCCCTGAGCTTTTAAGTCTTCAATAAAATCGCCAATGCCATATTCATCATTGGTTAAACCATATTGCTGGTCAAGCTGTGTGAGCCAATGCAACGCCTCCGCAGCGTCGCCGTTGGTATATTGCAGCAGCTCCATGAACATATCCATTAACCGCTGAAATGGTGGCTTGCCTTCATCCGGCTGGCATTCTGAAAAAATAAATCCCTTCATGTCTGGTTATAAAGTTACAGAGGTTCCTGTTCTGCATTCTTTCCAAAAATCAATCTTCACATTATCTTTCCTAATAGCACTTGTTTCCGTGCCATATTTCTTTCATTAAATTTGCCCCAATACGAGACTCTATTCGTTAATATGGTACATACATCTACTTTCGGTTTCATAAAAAGCCTTTCTGAAAATAACAACAAGGCCTGGTTTGATGAGCATAGGGACGAGTATGCGAAGGCAAAGGAAGATTTCGAGGCTTTCGTAACGCAACTTCTCGGGCAGATTAGTGTTCTGGAGCCGGCTCTTCGGGACCAGAAAGCTAAAGATTGTGTGTTCAGGATTTTTCGGGATGTGCGCTTCTCCAAAGATAAAACGCCTTACAAGGCACACTTTGGAGCGTATATGAGCAAAGGTGGAAGAAAATATGAAGGTGCAGGGTATTATATACACATAGAACCTGGAGGAAAGAGCTTTGCCGGTGGCGGACTTTGGATGCCGGAAGGAGGGCTATTGAAGAAGGTGCGTCAGGAAATTGACTATAACTTCGAAGAATTTCAAAGCATCCTGAACGAAAAATCGTTTAAGAAATACTTTTCCCACCTTAATGGAGAAAAGCTAAAGACTTTGCCACAAGGCTATACGGCAGATAATCCGGCAATCGAATACCTGAAAATGAAAAGTTTTACTGCAGGATGTGAATTGACAGATAAAGAAGTACTAAGTAAAAGTTTTAGTTCAAAATGTACTGAGATTTTTAAAGCAATGGCACCTTTGATAAATTTTCTGAACCGGACAGCCGACTAGTTTCGAAACACTAGAAACTCGAAGGGGCGATCTTCCTGGATCAGCTTCTTTCTTCTCGATTTCGAAGGCTTGTGTTTGTTGTTGTGGTACACATCCAGCATTTCTGATACTTCGTTCATAAAGGCATCGGTGTCCACCTTACTTACAAGGTTCATTAATTCATCCACTCGTTGCTCAAAATCGTCATTCCAACTCTGAGCGACTTTGGTGGTTACTAATAATTCACGTGTTTTTTGTTGCTTCATATAGGGGGCATTTGGAGGTTTCGAAAAAATTCCTTAGAAAATTAAACTAAATTTTCCCCATTTTCCAACGCTGCTACATAAAAATTAAAATATAATAAAAACGCAATTAGCATGCGTACTGCCTTTTTAGTAGAACTGTGTCATGTAGGGGTACCGTTCGTGATACAGTTCCCGCACCTTTCTAAGTATTGTTTCTCTTAGTTCTTCTATATTTTGTCTTTCAGTTGCAGAAATGAACACGCAGTTGCCGTGGGTAAGGTTATCCCAACGTCTTTTGAGTTGTTTTATCAAGTCTTGTTTCACCGCTTCATCCAGCCACGGATCGAAAACCTGTTGCTCGTAGACGTCCATCTTATTAAAAATGGTAAGCGTGGGCTTATCAAATGCGCCGATATCCTGCAATGTTTTATTGACGGTCCCCATCTGGTCTTCGTAGGCAGGATGAGAGACGTCTACCACATGCAGCAAGCAATCTGCCTCCCGTACCTCGTCAAGTGTGCTTTTAAAACTTTCTACGAGATGATGGGGCAGCTTCCTGATAAAGCCGACCGTGTCACTGAGCAGGAACGGGGTTTGTTCATAAACCACTTTCCTTGTTGTGGTATCAAGAGTGGCAAAGAGTTTGTTTTCTGCAAAAACTTCCGATTTGGTCAGAAGATTCATGATAGTACTCTTGCCTACATTCGTATAACCCACCAGAGCCACCCGTACATAGGTGCCCCGTTCCTTTCTTTGTGTTATGGATTGTTTGTCGATCTCCGCCAGCCGCTTACGCAGTAGGCCGATCTTCTCTTTAATGATACGTCTGTCCGTCTCTATTTCTGTTTCCCCAGGTCCGCGTGTACCAATGCCACCACCAAGCCGTTCCAGGTGCTTCCACATCCCCTTCAGGCGGGGTAAGATATACTGATACTGGGCCAATTCGACCTGTGCTTTGGCCTGCGCGGTTTTAGCGCGACGGGCAAATATATCTAGTATCAGATCGCTCCTGTCTATGGTTTTAATGCCGATCGCCTCGCTTATGTTCCCGATCTGAGAGCCGGTCAATTCATCATCAAATATCGCAAGGTTAATACCTTTAGCTTGTACATATTCACGTATCTCTTCAAGTTTGCCCTTCCCTACAAAAGTCCGGCTGTCGGGCCTTTGGAGCTTTTGGATAAATCTCTTCTCCGTAGTGGCGCCAGCGGTCTCGGCAAGAAAGGCGAGCTCGGTAAGGTATTCTTTTACCATTATCTCGGTCTGTGTACCATACACCAAACCGATGAGTACTGCTTTTTCCTCGTTTTCAATACTATTTTTGTTCTCGATCACTTCCTTGAGTTATAAAAAAACCAATCCGCGAATATAGGTGTCTGACCGCTGATTCCTTTGATTGAATGATGTGCAGGAATTATTGCGAAGAAAGAAATTGGTAAACTGGGTAAGGATAAGAAAATATCGGGTAAATAAAGGTGAAGGTTGCCAGACGGAATGCTCCATTTCTCTGCTGAACGAACTTTTATTATAGAATGTTAGATCAAACGGATGTACAGGCCCACAATTATTGAGGATCACGATGCAACTGCTGCCCCTAAAACTCTCCCATTCCCAAATCCCTCGATGTTTTAATGATTTGTCTCAGGAACATGAGCGAAACGCCGCTTCGCCCATGTTCCTGGGTTTCCTGCATGAGCGAAAAGTGCTTTCGCTCATGATGTTGGGTTTTTTACATGAGCGAAAAGACGTTTCGCTCATGTTGTGAATGCTTTTACATGAGCGAAAAGTGTTTTCGCTCATGTTGCGGAGGTTTTTACATGAGCGAAAAGTCGTTTCGCTCATGTTGCGAAGGTTTTTACACGAGCGAAAAGTGTTTTCGCTCATGTAGTAGCGATTTTTAGAGGAGCGAAACGTCGTTTCGCACACGGTGCGGAGAGAATTCAATATGACATCGCTGCTTTTGCCCTTTCCCCCGACACAATTGCAGTATTAAGCGTGATATTCCGGTCTTTTACTGACATAAGAGCAGTTGTTACCAGGCTAATCCTTAAAAAGAAGGCCCCCTGATCGAAGCGCTACAGAGAAGCAATTAAAACCTCGTCGCTGTTTAAAAATATCTACAATAATTTGCTCTTTGTGCTTATCCTGAAGCGCAGATTGGTATATTTGCACCTTCCTTCACAATAATAGCATCAATGTAAAAACATTTCTTTCGAAATCTCAATCTGCGCCGCGCTTAAGGCTATCGGGCGCTTGTAGCTCACTTTTCAACGAAAGAAATAATGCTTATTATTCACAATGTATCTTATGTACATCCTGATAAAGACGTTTTATTTGAACATCTGAATCTTAATCTCTGCGACAACGAAAAAATAGCTCTGGTCGGCAACAACGGCTCGGGAAAATCTACATTCCTTAAAATCATTGCGGGGTTATTGCCCCCTGCTGTGGGTGATATAGTTAGCGATTCACCTCCGTATTATGTTCCGCAGATATTTGGGCAATATAATGACCTCACTATTGCACAGGCATTGAGGATTGATCAGAAATTGAGGGCATTAAAAGAAATCATGGAGGGGAAGGTAAATGAAGAGAACATAACGCTTCTTGATGACGACTGGAATATTGAAGAAAGGTCTATAGAAGCGCTTTACCGGTGGAACCTGAACGAGGTTGCCCTCACCCAAAAGCTCGGAACGCTCAGCGGTGGACAAAAGACAAAGATGTTCCTTGCCGGAATTGATATCCATCGTCCTCGATTTGTGCTGCTTGACGAGCCAAGCAACCATCTTGACAGTGCCGGAAGAGAACTGTTATACAACTTTATTCTATCTGCTTCCTGTAGCGTTCTTATAGTGAGTCATGATCGAAGGCTTTTGAACCTTATGCCCCAGGTTTGTGAGTTGAGCCGAAAAGGTATTGCGCTTTACGGTGGCAATTATGACTTTTATCTGGAGCAAAAACGCATAGAAAGTGCTGCACTCAATGAGGATGTGAAAAGCACAGAAAAGGCTCTGCGCAAAGCCAGGGGAAAAGAGCGGGAAACGCTGGAGCGACAGCAAAGACTCGACAGCAGGGGAAAGCAAAAGCAGGAAAATGCAGGGGTAGCGCGTATTATGATGAATACCCTAAGGAATAATGCAGAAAATAGCACTGCTAAGATGAAGAATGCACACGCAGAGAAGATCGGTGGCATTTCTGATGAGTTGCGTGAGCTTCGTGCTGCCATGCCGGATCGCGACAAGATGAAGTTTGGCTTCGATAGTTCCTTTCTTCACAAAGGCAAGGTACTGTTTCATGCAAGGCAGCTTAATTTCTCGTATGGGCAGGAGCTTCTCTGGTCAGAAGGCCTTACTCTGGAAATAATGAGTGGAGAGCGAATAGCGCTAAAAGGATCGAACGGTTCCGGCAAGACTACTCTTATTAAGATAATTCTGGGGCAACTAACACCGCAGCATGGCGAGGTTTATCGGGCAGATAACAAAGTCGTTTATATTGATCAGGATTATTCATTAATTGACAATCTTCTAAGTGTCTATGAACAAGCCCAAAGGTTCAACACGTCAGGATTGCAGGAGCACGAGATCAAGATACGGCTTCATTGGTTTTTGTTCAGTAAAGAGGATTGGGAAAAGCCGTGCAGTGCATTAAGCGGCGGCGAAAAGATGCGTCTGATGCTATGTTGTCTTACTATTTCGGATGAAGCTCCGGACATCATTGTCCTCGATGAGCCCACCAACAACCTGGATATTCAGAATACAGACATTCTTACTACCGCAATCCGGGAATACAAAGGAACCCTTATTGTCGTATCCCACGATGACTATTTCCTCGGGCAGATTGGTATCGATCGCCAGATAAAATTATAGCTCAGGCATAAAAAAGAAAGGCTGTATCAACGATACAGCCTTTCGCAAATGATAAATATGTTTTGACTTAGATAACGCGAACGTTTACTGCATTTAAACCTTTTTGACCATTTTGTACTTCATAGGAAACTTTATCGTTATCACGGATCTCATCACGAAGACCTGAAACGTGAACGAAAATGTCCTTACTGCCATCGGCAGGACTGATGAAACCAAATCCTTTAGTTTCGTTGAAGAATTTTACTGTACCTTCTTGCATTGTAAATAAATAATGAAATGAATTAAAGCATAAAGGTAACGCTTAATTATTAATAAAAAATTTTATTTCTTTAGTTTCGTTGTTAATTTTTCTTAACAGCACGCCTGCAAATACTCTGTCAAGTGGAAGTCGCGACGTCAAGCTCCCTGATCTGCTTTTTGTACTGCTCTGGCAACAACAGATTTTTCAGCAGCCAATCCAGTTTCAATATTCTTGCTATCTTATAAAAGGGAATTGTGGGAGCCAGAAGGGAAGAGTGACTGAAGTGCAACAGTTGCTTTACTCTTTCAGGAACTACAAGTTTCTGTCCTTCTATCAGTATCTTGAAACGGAAGCCGCCGAGGTGCTTTTTGTATTGGAGAAACAAATCATCCGTATAGCTGCTGTGCTGCAGGTCTGCTGTGAGATGAGCCGCTCTTACCGGTAGCCAGGCAATGTAATCGGCGGGTAGATCTTTCAATCCCATCCTTTCTCCTACCCGATAGAAGACGTTGTAGACCTCTTCTTTTTCTGTATCGCTTAGCTTGTACTCAAAGAGCTCAAAGGCAGCAATAGAGTAGTGTATGAGCATGAACAATACATCACGGTAGGCCCAGTCAGGAATAGTGGCGCCCCTCGCAGACTCTACTGCATTATGGATGTGCTGTATGGTATCAATCGTTTTATTAGTCTCAGCGGTAGAGGAGAAAACGATTCTTTTGGCATAACCAACCGTAGTAAACAGCCGTCCGAGCGGATCTGCAGGGAGCTTGCCGGTAAAGTACAGCCAGTCAACAGCTTTATTTAATGCAAATTCAGCAGCGGCCCCGGCGAAAATAAATAGTATGATATCCGCGCTTCCCCATATCTCTCTCACAACAGAGTCTTCAGCCACAAACCAGTACTTTTCTTTGACTTCTTCCATGGATATATATATCACTTCTTTCTCAAGCTTTCTACAGAACGCTCACTCCTCTTTTGAAATATTTCTTATTATCCCCGCAGCTTAATCATCACCCTGAGCATCCTCTTTCAGGTCTTTGAGCATCTGTCGGTATGCTTTGTCCAACACAGAAGAGAAAGTGCCGCCTTCTTTTCGGCGCTTGCCATTTCCTGACCTGGAAATGGTGGTAAGGATCATCTTACCGTCGTCATCCATAGTAAGGTGAATGTCGCAAAGGGAAAGCACCTGCCGTAGTTTAGTTCCGTTTCTCATAGTTTAAGGCCTGTCACGGCCCACAAATTTACCGTTGCCTAACAAGAAATCGATTGCTTTGTTTACGTTTTTGTCAATGCTTTCCTCCGTTTTCAGGAAGGAGATATAGCGTACAATTTCCTTTTGTCTGGAAGCGGGAAGCCCCTCAAATACCTTCCGGGCTTGAGCATTACTGCGAAGCGCTTTCAAAAGCTTCGGATGCGGCACAATAGTTCGTTCCACAGGGTCGAAAGATAGTGTAATCGTTATCCGTTCTCCAATTCTTTTAGGAGAATTGTTAAGCATGGCTGTATTGATATACAGTCGCCAGTCACCCCGATACTTTACTAATGTTTGCTTAAAAGCCTTGCCGTTGACCGTTCCTTCAATTGGAATAGGACCTTTGTCTTTTCCTGCTTCTTTAAAAACCTGCTGCAGTATCCGTTTGGGTACAAAAACGAAGGGATTGATGCCAATAATATCAATCACTGCCTCAAAGCTGTTCATTATTGCAAGCTAAATGATCTGATGCTCGTTTTGATATTTCAGAAACATAAAAGGCGAACTTAGTGGGTAAACCGGGTTACTGTTTTACAATCTTCGCAGCTTTTACTCTTGTATTGCCTCTGCAAACTGCGATAATATAGTTTCCTGCAGGTAGGTCAGTGATGTTGACCGATACCGGCGCATTTTGCAGGTTAGTGATTGTTCTCTGAAGCCTTCCATCGGCTGCCCACACTTGTAATGAAGTGTTTTTTTCGTTTTCTCCGACAGACACATAAAAAATACCGCGTGATGGATTAGGCCACACTTTCAGCTCCGTTTTCTGCGCCTGGTCTGCAACGGCGTTGGTAGAAGGGAATGAAGCTGCCCAGGCACCACGTCCGTAGGTAAAGATGAAGAGCCGGTTGTCAGACGGACGAAGGCGCGTTTTGAGAATATTTACATTTGGAAGCTGCATATCTCTGTCCCAGTGTTGTCCGCCATTGTTGGATGCATAAAGGCCGGAGCTTGTACCCACAACCATCTGAGTAGAATCCTGCGGGTTAATTTCAAAACAGCGTACCATTATATTGTCGGGTAAATCACCCGTCAGGTCTGTCCACTGAACATTGCCTGAAAAAAGATTGCTGGAACGGAAGATTCTTGGCCCCGAACCATTGTTGAAGGATGTTATATAAATAATGGAATCATTTGCAGGATCTACTCTTACAAAGCGCATTGAACCGGGAGCTTTTATTTTCAGCTCATTTCCGGGCGCCGCTGTCCTGGCATTTGGCTTCACAAATACCGTATCCATCACTGTCCAGTAGACAATGGGGTTTGCTTTATTATTTCCCTCTATGAACACCGTGGAAGAACCAGGGCCGATAAGATCATAATAGCCCGAGGCTGGTTGCCAGTTTGCTCCGCCGTCTATACTTCGCCACAGTCTCTTTCTTGTAGGAAAGTATAACTGCTCGCCGTCGGCATTGTTCATCCAGAACTCATTTATGAAGAATGCACCTTCATCTATAGTTCCATCATTATTTGCATCAAGCTGGTTCGTGATATCAACTGGGTTGGTAAACCCTGGCTGGGGAAAGGGGATATTAATATTGGTCTTTTTAAATATTCCTCCGTTCTGGTAGGTGCCGTAGGCTACTGTTGTGTCCTGTTTATTAAAGAAGCAATCGCCACCATCGCTGCTTCCGACATTTTGTCTTCCGCCCGGATATATCTGCTGCGTACCAAGGTCCTGCATTCCTGCTATCACCTTGTCACCTGTCAGAAAATAGTCCCCGCCATAGATCTGCAGGGAATTCAAAAGGCTGTCACGCGAAACGTATGCGGTATAACTATTAGGGTTAAAAGGGTTAAGGTTCACTTCACTGATTCCCTGATCGAAGGTCATAAACACCTTGTCGGGATTATGAGGATCAAAATTGACACTCCACCAGTCCACACCACCAACGGGATAATAGGTTAAGGAGCTACCTGCATTTTGAGAAATATACATCCCTACGCTTCCTGCAAAGAAAAGGGAGGGATTATTTGGCCTGACGCCTATGGCACGGGTAGTCATGCTCGTCTGCAGCGACTGCAGAAAGGACCAGCTTTGTCCGCCGTCTGTTGATTTAAACAGGCCGACACCACTATTGCCTCCTGTAGAGATACCATACAAATAATTTGGCTGCGTTTCACAGGCAGACAAATCAATATTATTAAAAGTATGAGTGCCGGTGCTGCCATCGAAAACCTGAGTAAAACTTCCTGTGTTTCCGGTAGTGGACTTGTAGACTTTTGCGTCCTCCGTAGCAAGAACTGTCCCGTTAGGCAGTACATCCATATCATTCATATTACCAAAAGAAACAAACACCTGAGTAAAGGTTTGTCCGCCATCCTGTGAGCGGTAAACGCCGCCGGTTCCTCCAAAAGAGTTGCTGAGTGCATAAACCGTATTTTGATTTAGCGGTGAGCACACAACTCTTTGTACATAGCTAAAAGTACCTGCAGAGGCAGGCAACAGTTGAAAGGTTTGTCCTCCGTCTGTAGACTTATA
>DATJDP010000140.1:0-16998 GCA_035497355.1 Flavipsychrobacter sp. | reverse complement strand
GAAGAGAAACCAGACCCGCATCGAAGTATCCCGTCACCTATCGTTTTTATACATTTAAAGCGGTATTCCCAACTTTGTTTTCGATGGCTCCAACAGGGTATATCCATGGTCATACGGCGTATGTCCATGGTTGAACGTTGTATGTCTATGGTCAAACGACATCCATCCATGCTCAAACGCCGTATGCCCAGGGATGGATGTCGTATGTCCATAGTCGGATGTCGTATGTCCATGGATGGATGTCGTATGTTCATGGATGGACGTCGTATGTCGATGGTCGAACGTTGTATGTCCATGGCCAAACGTGGTATGGCCATGGTTGGATGCGAGATGTCCATGGCCAAGCGTCGTATGTCCGATATCCAACACAGTATGTCCAGTGTCGGATGATGCTAGTCCTGCGTCGAATACCGTAATCAATGTGTCTTCAACGTTAGTTAAGGGGATTGGCGAGCAAGTGAAAAACAGTACTGACGTCTATCTTCGTGCCACTTACAGGAATTTCGGAAAGAAAGCCGCGCAATTTCACGTGCACGCTGTCCTGCAGGAATTCTTGCTTGTAGTCTTCATTGGTCAACGTCAGGTCCACACTTTGCAGGCCGTTTGCTATCGCCTTATAGCCGGCGAGCTTTTCCTGTCCGTTATTAACTACATAAACTGCAATAGAATCAATGAAGTTGAGATTTCCGTTAGCAGGGTTGGTAATCTTAAGCGTCAATTCTTTCAACTTTACAGATATGACCTTTTCGGAGGAAGTATTGTACTGAGAAAGGTATGACTGAAAGTTAGTAGCAAAAGCATAATACTGAGAGGAATCAAGAACGATAGGAAGCGGTATGGCTATACTACTGCCAATCGGCACATCTACCTCTTCATGATATGGAATGTCTTCATCAACATTTGCAAAAGACTTTATATCCTTATTGCAGGCACTAAAACTTACAAGCGCTGCAATTGCCAAAAAGTATATTTTCTTCATACTATTTAAACGTTTGTTCAAATCTAACCATTTAGAGCATGAAATTCGCTCTAATATTCAGTAATTTTGCGGCCTTATGCAGGGTAAGTCGGTCGCATTTCACACATTGAGTTGCAAACTCAACTACTCCGAAACCTCCACGCTCAGCCGGATGCTGGAAACAGACGGGTTTGTGAAGAAAGAGTTTGAGGAAGAGGCAGATGTGTATGTCATCAACACCTGCTCTGTAACTGATAATGCGGATAAGGAATGCCGGCAGATCGTACGGCGCATCCAACGCCGCTCTCCCGAATCGCTCATTGTTATTACCGGGTGCTATGCTCAATTGAAGCCTCAGGAGATTGCAGCGATAGATGGTGTGGACCTGGTGTTAGGAGCTGCTGAAAAATTCCATATCTCCAGTCACTTGCAGGAATTAGTGAAAGGCGATAGCACGAAGATCTGTTCCTGCGATATTGAAGATGTTTCCGGCTTCCATAGTTCCTATTCGTTAAACGACCGTACGCGCACGTTCCTGAAGGTACAGGACGGCTGCGATTACAATTGCGCTTTCTGTACCATCCCGCTGGCCAGAGGGCATAGCCGCAGCGATAGTATAGAAGGGGTTTTAAACAATATACGGGAGCTGGCTGCCACCGGCACTAAGGAAATTGTATTGACAGGCATCAACCTCGGCGACTTTGGCAAAGGGGATGACGGCGGCAAAAAAAGAAGTGAAAACTTTTTTGACCTCTTAAAAGAACTGGACGAAACCGAAGGCATAGACCGTTTTCGCATATCCTCCATAGAGCCTAACCTTTTAAGCGATGAGATCATTGAATTTGTCGCTTCTTCGAAGAAGTTCATGCCGCATTTTCATATTCCACTACAAAGCGGCAGCAATAAGATCCTTGGACTGATGCGACGCAGGTATCAGCGCGAACTGTACGAGGAGAAAGTGGCAGCAATAAAAAAGCTAATGCCCAACTGCTGCATAGGCGTGGATGTCATCGTAGGCTTCCCTTCAGAGTCAGATGAGGACTTCAATGACACGTTTGAGTTTCTACATCAGTTAGATATATCTTACCTGCACGTCTTCACCTATTCAGAGCGCGCAAACACCATTGCTTTAGACATTCAGCCTGTCGTTCCCGTTTCTTTACGACATGAACGGAATAAAATACTTCGTAATCTGTCTTATCAGAAGATGCAGTACTTTACCGCTCAGCATCACGGCCAGACACGAAAGGTACTGTTTGAAAGCGCCAACAAAAACGGCATAATGGAGGGTTATACAGACAACTACATCAAAGTGCAGACACCTTACCGCGAGGAATGGGTGAACCAACTGGTAGACTGGACGCTCTAAATCTTCTCCTCCCTACTATAGTATTATTCATCTGGCACACTAATTTTGATTTGTAATGTTCACTAATTACAATCATCATCCTGCTTGTTTCGCATAGAGCCATACAAACAATTTAATAAGCTCGTACAAGACGAAACCCTTGAGCCATTGATCAACTGGGGGATACGGATGGCACTTGCAACGACAGTGCCTGTGATATGGGGAGTAGCCACAAATCAGCTCTCCATAGCAAGCTGGATCACCCTTACTGCAGAATGTCTTTGCTGGATAGAGCTAAAAGGCTCCTTCGCTCAGCGAATGCGGATACTACTTGGAGGCACTCTTATCGCGATGCTTTTTGCGGTCCTGGGCAGCGTTACGAGCAACAGCATTCTCTTTAGTGTACTGGGAATGCTGGTCGTTGGCTTTCTTTCCGGCCTGTTTAAGAACCTCGGTACAAGGGCCAGCGGACTTGCCACCTGCATTTATGTCCTTTTCATTATCTCTAATGCCTATCCTACCGAAACGACCAAAGACCTTGAAGCAAGAATATTCCTCACCGGCGTCGGAGGCTTGTGGAATCTCATAATAGGCATAGCAGCAACGGTATTCATTCCTGCAAAGGAGCCATACAGAAGAACAATAGCGGTGATACTGAAAGCCAATGCCACACTGATGAGAGAAGTGGCAAAGGGCTGGGACGGACAGTCTTTAAGGAGCAGTATTCGCGACATCTACCTTAAAGAAAAAGAAGTACGCTCTGCCATCGATAATTCCTTTCAGGATTATGAAAAGATGGCCTATCAGGTTAATAAAGACGATAAGGAGAACTACCAACTGGCGCATCTCCGTAAAGCCGCCGCGCTACTGGGAACCCATATCCAGGCTGTCAGTGAAGAACTTGAAACTGTAAGAATAAAAGACCTTGAAATTGAGATCAGATATAAGCTCAACGCTACTTTGAAGTCTCTGGGGAATGTAATGGAGCGGATGTCCATCTTTTTGGTACTGCTGAATAAAGAAGAAGAACTGCTGCTGAGCTCGCGCATATCCCGACTGATAAAGCATCTTACTTTGTTGCGCGAGTACAAGCTTCCTGAAACGCATCCTTACTACGCCAACTTTAGCAGAGTAGAACAGCTCATAGAGCGCATGCTTTTGCTGATAGAAAGCGCGGTGGCCTCTATTCAAAAACTGGAAGACGACCTCCCTGTATTCCGCTCCTACTCTCTTGTCAAGACCCTGCTGATCCTGCATCCAAAATACTGGCTTAGAAGCATTCGCCTCTTGTTCAACCCCAGTACATTTACCACCCGCTATGCACTACGCAGTGCTATTGCGGCAGCCGTCGCCATATTTCTTTTTAAGTGGCTGAAGATTGACCATGGCTACTGGCTGGCGTTCACCGTTATCATCGTTGTGCAGCCGTACTTCGGCGCTACATTCAAAAAAGCGATCGACCGTGTTATTGGTACTATTGCCGGAGGACTCGTCGGTGGCCTGGTTATCCGAATGAACGCAGGCATTTATTTACGAGAGTTTATGCTGTTTGTCTGCTTTGTGTGTATGGTATATTTCATCAGGAAACGGTATGCAATTGCAGCGTTTTTCATAACCATTAGTGTTGTATTGCTATTTGATGTGGAAGAGCAGTTAAACTCCATGCTCATCCTCACCCGGGCACTGGCTACCATTGCGGGTGCAGCCCTCGCCATTATTGCAGGGTTTGCATTACTGCCTAACTGGGATAGAAAATGGTTGCCCATACATCTTACCGGCGCTATCGATTGCAATTACAATTATTTCATACAGACTTTCTTTACCGAAAAGCCGATCAACTGGACCAAGCACAAGCGTAGCGCAGAATCGAAGAACAGTAATGTGTTCGATTCCTTCAATCGCTACATGCAGGAGCCAGCCATTCGCAAACGTGCCTACACAGCCTATTACCAATTGATTACCCATAACGTCCGTATAACACGGGAACTGAACAATATTCATTTGGAAGAGGAGATAAGCGGAGAAACCAAAAAAGCAACGGAGATACAACAGCAAAAGATCAATGAATGCCTTGAGTGGTTCAATAAGAACATAGTGCTGATCAAACAGCTGAATCCGAAAATAAAAACGGAACCGTATATCCCTCATACCGACTATCGCTCTCCCTTCTGCCTGTCAATTCATCAGTCGCTGTATATGGATAAGATGATCTATGAAATGAAAGCACTGCACCGGGATCTTACAGACCTTGCTGACCAATACATGATATCTGAAGCAGACTAAAATTTGAAATGAAACCTATCGGAAAACTTGTCCCTGCCCACAACTTTCTACTTTTGTCTTTCTACTTTCAACTGATACTTGTACTAAAACGCTTATGAACTACCTCGGCCATGCCTTTCTTTCCTTCAATGATCCTGAAATCCTTACCGGCAATATGATCGCTGATCATGTGAAAGGCAAACTTGCATTGAGCAACTTTCCGGAAAGAGTAAGTAAGGGAATAGTATTGCACAGAAAAATAGACAGCTTCACAGACGACCATCCCGCATCGAAGCGTGCTAAAATTCTTTTTCGCCAGCACTATGGTCTGTATGCCGGAGCTATTATCGACAACCTTTACGACCACTTCCTTGCAAACGATCCTAAATGCTTTTCTTCTCAAGAATCACTGCTTTTGTTTTCACAGGATGTCTATAAAAAGCTCGAAGAAAATGAGAGCTCCTTTCCCCAAAAATTCGCGCAGTATTTCCCCTATATGAAAGAGCAAAACTGGCTTTACAGTTACCGCACTTTGCAAGGAATGAGACGCGCGCTGGAAGGGCTATATAAACGAGCCCAGTATATGGCTGTGCCCGATAAAGCTTATGATATTTTCGTTGAAAACTATCATCAACTGGCACAGTGTTATTACGAGTTCATAGATGATGTTTTGCGCTTTGTTAAAGTTCAGTTAAGCCATTGATTCAAGTTTTAAACGCGGACAGTCTTTTAAGCCATGGGAGTTAGTTTTGCAGCTTATCTATTTTTCAGAATGCTTTCATCTACTCGATCGTACGTTATCTTCTCCTTCTTTTCACTTTTATTGGTCGCCTGTCAGTCGAAACCGGAGCCTGTAAAGGCAAGTCCCCGCTTTCGCGACCAACCGGAGAAGTATGCCGCGAACGAGTTAGTGTATGAGGACACTACGCTACCAGAATACCGGAGAATGATCGAACGTCTTGATTCCTTTTATAAAGTACAGGTACATCACGGATTTAATGGAAGCGTGTTAATAGGCCACGATGGCAAAATAATATATGAACGATACTTTGGGCTTGCCAGAAGGGAAACGAAAATGCCACTTGGCCCTTTTGTAGGCTCGCAGCTTGCCTCTACGTCGAAAACATTTACGGGGGCAGCAATACTCTATCTGCATCAGCATAATTACCTCAACATTAATGATCCTGTTCGAAACTATTTACCGAGCTTTCCTTACAGTGGAATAACTGTGAAGATGCTACTGGACCATCGCTCCGGCTTGCCTGACTATCAGAAATGGACAAAGGCTTATGTGAAGGATATGAATGCGCCAATGAGCAACGATGAAATGCTTTCCGTTTTTGCACGCTACAAACCGAAGCCGTTAACAAAGCCTAACACACATTTTGATTATTGCAACTCAAACTTCGCATTGCTAGCTAACATTATAGAGAGGGTGACAGAAATGAAATACGAAGATTTCATGCGTCGTTATGTCTTCGAACCACTGGGAATGCAGCATACTTTCATCTATCATACACCCATGCAGCTTCCGGAAAATGCGACTTATACTTACAAAGCCAACTGGACAAAATGGCCACTAAGCTTTGCAGACGGGGTTGTTGGCGACAAAGGTGTTTACAGCACCGTGAGAGATATGTATCGCTGGGACCAGTCTTTTTATAAACACACGCTTCTTAGTGAGAAAACAACAGATCTGGCTTATCAGCCCTGCTCTTTTGAAAGGCCCGGCATTAAAAACTACGGACTAGGCTGGAGAATGCTTTGTTTCCCCAGTGGCAATAAAGTGATTTACCACAACGGCTGGTGGCATGGCAATAACACCGTTTTCTACCGATTTATCAATGAGAACCTCACCTTCATTGTGCTGGGCAATAAGTACAATAATGGTATTTACAGACAGCCGAAAGTGCTTTACAGCATTGTAAAGAATGTACCTGTCAGCGATGGTTTTGATGGCGATGAATAAACATGAGAACAACCAGTTCGCCAATGAATCCCTGTATGAACACCATTCCCGGAAACAGTACAGGTAGTCAATCGAAGTAATTCGAAACCCACTATTACGGTAAAAGACGCGGGGCTCAATACCCAAATCTTTTTCTCTGGAAAAATGATTAAAGGCGGTTGATGCCTTTTCAGCTCCGGTCTGCCTTTTAATTCCTGCATCGACCAGGAGAACCACATCACATATTAATAAGACTGAATTTGCCGCAAAAGGAATTCAATTTCTGATAAAAGGAATTCAGTTTGCGACAAAAGGAATTCAGTTTCTGATAAAAGGAATTCAGTTTCTGATAAAAGGAATTCAGTTCGTCACAAAAGGAATTCGGTTCGTCACAAAAGGAATTCAGTTCGTCACAAAAGGAATTCAATTAGAGACAAAAAGAATTCGGTTTCTGATAAAAGGAATTCAGTTTCTGATAAAAGGAATTCAGTTTGGGAAAAAAGGAATTCAGTTTCTGAAAAAAGGAATTCGGTTTCTAATAAAAGGAATTCGTTTCGTCACAAAAGGAATTCAGTTTGTCACAAAAGGAATTCAGTTCGTCACAAAAGGAATTCGGTTCGTCACAAAAGGAATTCAGTCAGGGATTAGCGGAATTCACCTTATCATCGCATTTGATAAAGAAACCTCGATATAGAATCAAATCAATTATATATATATCACGGTTAATTGCACATACAACGCAAGCCAACAATTTCTATCTTGCGTCGCGCTATGGAAAAGAACCACCTAAGCATAAGGAATTGGGCAGAAGATGAACGTCCGCGGGAAAGAATGATGCACAAGGGCGCATCATCATTAAGTGATGCAGAGCTATTGGCAATTCTTATTTCCAGCGGTACAAAGGAGCGCTCAGCGATCGATCTGGCAAGGGATATATTGATACAGGCACACAACAATCTGCACGAACTTGGAAGGCTCTCCATAAAAGAACTTCAGAAAACAAAAGGAATCGGCGAAGCTCGTGCCATTACCATAGCGGCTGCGCTGGAGCTGGGCAGAAGAAGACAGATAACCGATGGATTGCAACGTCCTACATTACAAAAAAGTAAAGATGCCGCAGAGATTGTGATACCACTGATGCGCGATCTGAATCATGAGGTGTTCTGCGTACTTTACCTTAACCAGGCAAACAGGCTGCTGAGGCACGAGCTGATCAGTAGCGGCGGCCTGACGGGCACTGTTGCAGACATACGTATTATACTAAAGAATGCTTTGCTCTATAACGCCAACCAGATGATCATTTCGCACAATCATCCTTCCGGCAACCTGCAACCTAGCGGAGCCGATAAAGAGTTAACCCGTAAGCTGAAAGAAGCGGCAGGTTATATGGACATTAAACTATTGGATCACCTGATTGTAGCCGGAGTGTCCTATTTAAGTCTTGCTGATGAGGGATTTATGTGATAGTCCTTATTTCTTGCTATCTTGCAGCCCTATTTTTTTACCCTTATTTAACCAGTTAGAGGGGATCATTCATGCTAAAGGTTGGAATATTTGGTGCGGGTCATTTAGGCAAGATCCACATGCAGCAATGGAAACAAATTTCAGGAGTAGAGCTTGTCGGTTTTTTTGATCCTGATGATACCCAGGCTGCAATTGCCATTGCACAATACCAGGTGCCGAGGTATACTGATCTCGAAATGCTGCTCCACTCTGTGGACGCTGTTGATATTGTCTCCTCTACTACCACCCATTTCGATATTGCCAGAATCTGCCTGCTGAATGGTAAGCATGTGTTTGTAGAAAAACCGCTCGCCCATACACTGGAACAAGGTCAGGAACTGGTAAAGCTGGTAAGGGAATCGAACGTGAAATGCCAGGTAGGACATGTGGAACGCTACAACCCTGCTTTTCTGGCACTCGACGAGCAGCAGCTTCAGCCAATGTTTATTGAAGCGCATCGCCTCGCACAGTTTAATGCGCGCGGTACGGATGTAGCTGTAATCCTGGATCTTATGATCCATGACATAGACATTATACTTCACCTCGTAAAGTCGCCGGTACGTCGCATTTCTGCAAGTGGCGTATCCGTGATCAGTGAGACCGCAGATATTGCCAACGCAAGGATCGAGTTTGATAATGGATGTGTTGCTAATCTTACTGCGAGCCGTATCTCTCTCAAGAAAATGCGAAAGCTGCGTTTATTCCAAAGAGATGCTTACATCGGTATAGACTTCCTCGAGAAGAAAACGGAAGTGATCAAACTCAAGGAACCAGGCATGCAGGATGGTAAGCTTGACTTCCCGATAGAAGTTGGCAACGGAGAGAGAAAAGTTCTCTCTGTGAAGATGCCGGAAGTTGGCAATGGCAACGCGATACAAATGGAATTGAGTGATTTTAGAGACTCCATCTTGTATGATCGCCCTACTACTGTTACCGTTTACGACGGATATCAGGCTATGGACGTAGCCCACCAGATACTCAAGAAGATGAGTCTTCATAATGAATTGCATAATGTTTAACAATTTTAGAATTAGTTTGCTGCAATGAGAATTTCCGTTTTCGTTTTATCCGTTTTTGCCGTTCTCATTTTTGCCAGCGGTTGCGATCTCGTTAATCCGGCTGAGAGGACACCAACTTACGTTCGTATTGATTCGTTTCAATTCGTTCCTACAACCGGTACCGGCACGCAATCTCACAAGATCACAGCAGTTTTCGCTTACCTTGATGCAGCGCCAATCGGTGCTTTCGATCTTCCCGCCAAGATTCCTGTACTTGCAGATAAAAAAGGGGTGCTACTGGTAAGACCTGCGGTGGTCTATAGTGGCCTTAACGATGTTTTGGTTCCTTATCCTTACTATGAAGAAGACACCGTAACGTTTGTTCCGGCCCCTGGCGCTACCGTTACTTTCACACCCAGGACAAAATACACGGCCGACTCTACAATGAACATCCTCAATGAGGACTTTGAATCAGGAAATTCTTTTGTTTCCCTGCAGGGAGACACTATGAGAAAGACAAACGACCCGAAGTATGTTTTTGAAGGCAACTATGGAGGCGTTATAGAGCTTAATAACTCCGACTATTCTGAAAGCGTGATGTCTGAGTACTTTACCGCTGTTCCCAGTGGTGCTTTTCTTGAGCTGGACTATAAAGGAACATTGCCATTTCAGATAGGAGTAATCGGCTCAGATGGAACACAAGACGTTACCAGCTACTTGTTTGGTTTTAATCCGAAATCTGAATGGAATAAGGTATATATCGGGCTGCAGGACTTTATTAATACTTATCCGAACAAGCAATACCGGATTTTGGTAAAAGTAGCACAGAAGGTACCCACCACGGGCTACGTCGCTTTTGACAATTTTAAAGTGATCACTCAATAATCGGATGCGTCTCTCTCCCGAAAGAAGAAGAGTCATTCAGCAACTGGCAGTGCTGGATTATTGCTCAGCGGTGCTGGCATGGCTGGTGTTTTTCCCCTACCGGCTGGAACTTCTCGGGAAGTCACATTTCTTACAGGCATGGCAACTCATGCAGCCGAAAGACTTTATTGTGGCTTTGGCTCTCGTGCCCGGAGGTTGGCTGTTCCTTTATCTCCTTTCCGGAACCTACTTTGACCTTTATAGGAAATCACGCCTGAATGAGGTTAACAGAACACTTATTTCCTGTATCATCGGCAGTGTATTGATCGCTTTGTTTGCTTTTGCAAATGATGCCAACAACTATAGCTATTTTATTAAGATGACAGGTCGGTACCTGCTCATACATACCATTGTCACCCTGCTTTTCCGGCTTATTATCCTCAATACAGTAAAGCGTAAACTCATAAAAGGGAAGGTTGGCTTCAATACGCTCATTATCGGTGGTAGCAGTAAGGCTGTAACACTTTATAAGCAACTATCCGGCTCAAAGCGCTCACTCGGCAATATCTTCAAAGGGTTTATCTATTCAGATAGCGAGTCTACCAATGGCATGAGTGAATATCTCCCTCAGCTTGGCAAACTGAGTGAACTGGAACACATTATTGACAAATACGAAATAGAGGAAGTAATTGTCGCCGTAGACTCAAGTGAACACCACCTGCTCGAGAATATTCTTACCCGCTTATCCTATCGTCCTGTTCTGGTGAAGGTATTACCAGACCTGTACGATATCATTTCCGGCTCAGTAAAGACAAGCAACGTGTATGATGCCGTGCTCATCCACATTCACCCTGACCTGATGCCGGACTGGCAGCGCGTTTGCAAACGCACCATTGATATTTCGGTTTCTTTGTTCGCTTTGCTCCTACTCTCGCCAGTCTATCTTTTTGCGGCCCTTAAAGTGAAGCTTTCATCCTCTGGCCCAATCATCTACCGGCAAAAAAGAGTTGGTCGCTTTGGAAGGCCCTTCCATATCTATAAATTTCGCTCTATGTATGTGAATGCAGAGTTGAACGGGCCTGCATTGTCAAGCGATGAAGATCCACGCATCACCCCCTGGGGAAAAATAATGCGGAAATGGAGGATAGACGAACTACCTCAGTTCTATAATATTCTTATTGGAGATATGTCGCTCGTAGGTCCAAGACCCGAACGGAAGTACTTCATTGATATCATTAGCAAAACACACCCACACTACAAGTACCTGCATAAAGTAAAGCCCGGCATCACCTCCTGGGGTATGGTACAATTTGGCTATGCAGAAAACGTAAATGAAATGATAGATCGGATGAAGTACGACCTCCTCTACATTGAAAACTGTTCACTCGGGCTGGACGTCAAGATCATGCTCTACACCTTTGTAGTCATCTTCCAGGGAAGAGGGAAATGAGGGTATCCTTTTAAAATAAGTAATTCTCCTTATTGTTCTAACTAATCCTGTTTTGCAAGGCTCTCTTCAGCTTCTAAAAATTCGATTGCTTCACCAACGATAAAAAAGCTGCCTGTTATCAGCAAGGCGTCATTTGCTTTCATGCCGGTTTGCGCGGTATGTATTGCTTCCACTACCGAGGCTGCAACGATTCCCTCCAGTCCTGCTTCCCTGGCGATTGCCGCCAGTTCCAGAGCTGGAAGTGCCCTCGGCACATTCGCATTTGTGAAATAGTACCGGGAATCCTTAGGAAAGAAAGATAAGGCCTCTTTTACATCCTTGTCTTTTACAAAACCGAGGACGATATATTTATTTACGGCCTTTACCGAAGCCCACTGTTGCATCACTTCATTTATTCCCGCCGGATTATGGGCGACATCTGCAACAATAAACGGTTGATGACTGAGTATATCCCATCGCCCTCTCAGCCCCGTAAGCGACTTAACGTTTGCCAGCGCCTGGATAGCTTTTTCGAGGGACAGATGCAATCCGCTACTCGCCATAAGTATCTCCGTAGCAGCCAGTACCGTTTTTATGTTGTTGAGTTGGTAGCCTCCGAGTAGGTCTGTCTGAAGATCATAAATTTCTCTATGTGCCTTGTGCACCGCTTTCAGGTATTGGAAATGCTGATTCTGCTTCACTCGTACAATATCCCAGAGGGCTTGTGCAGAATAGAGTATACTTGATTTTTGCAATGCTGCTTCAAAGAATACCCGCTCTGTTTCATCGTCTTGCTCCCCTATCAGTACCGGTACTTGCTTTTTAATGATGCCGGCTTTCTCAGCGGCAATCTCAGGAAGCGTATTGCCGAGCAGATCTTTATGATCGTAACTGATATTAGTGATGATGGAAAGTAAAGGAGTGATGATATTCGTACTGTCAAGCCTTCCTCCAAGTCCGGTCTCTATCACAGCGATATCCACTTCCTCATCTTCAAAAGCCTTGAAAGCCATTGCCACTGTTATCTCGAAGAAAGATGGTTCGATCGTTTCAATAAGGTCCTTATTCGCCGCCACGAAATCAACTACCCATTCTTTACTTACAGGAGTACCGTTGATGCGTATCCTTTCCCGGAAATCAACGAGGTGAGGAGATGTGTATAACCCTACCTTATAGCCTGCCTCCTGCAGCACAGCGGCGAGCATATGACTGGTACTGCCCTTGCCGTTGGTCCCTGCTATATGGACAGATCTGAACTTTTCCTGCGGCTGCCCTAACGCTTCACAAAACTTAAGGGTATTGGTAAGGTCTTTTTTTATCGCGTCCTTGCCAACCTTTGAAAACATCGGAAGTCGTTCGAATAAATACTGAAGCACATCCTGGTAGGCGGCCTGAATTTCCATTACTGTGTACGTGTTTTGAAAACAAAAGTAACATCACCTATCTGTTCCGGAGCGGCGTCGGGGTTTGAAGAGAATTTAGCCTGACTTAATTTCTGAAGTGCAATATTACTCAACGCTCTGTTGGGAGAGCTTTTGATATTTTTGGAAATAATATTGCCATGCCTGTCCACTTTTACGCGAACAACCACCTTTCCTCCTTCATTAAATTCCGCAACAAATTGCTTAGGCGAGATGTCTCTGCCACTTAGCGTATGACTGATGCCACCGGTACCATTGCCCGGACTACCAGTATAGTTTGCGGCACCAGGAGTACCACCAGGTACGCCTCTGTCGCCTGTACCTGTTGTATTCCCTTCGCTCGTCCCCGGATGATTTGATACAGCATTATTGCCGCCTGGTCCATTGCTGCCACTGTAAACGTAGCGTGGATGCTGGACTTGTTGGGTGCCATTGGCGTCGGAATTATTGGGTTTACGGCTTCTATTGTTGTTATCGGTGCGAAGATTATTTCGATTCTCGTGTGTACTCTTTATAGGTGCAATAGCAGGTGCGTCGGGATCGTCAGAGGTCATCATCTCCTTTGCCGCACTATTCTGAGAAGAAGTTGCCCTGTAGCTTGCCGCTCTATTAGCAAACGCTGGTGCTTCCACAGCCATCGGTTGGTCCGTACCGCTGCCATCATCACTGGTTCCGAGATTTACCTCTATCCCCATTTCTTCTACTGGTGCAGATGCGGGAACAGAATAGCTCAGAAAAATGAATAGCAACAACAACAAAACATGCACGGCGATCGTCCATGTTGCTGCTTTGATATTTATTGGCTGGTCTGCAGTCATAATAAGGCGTTTTTTAAAAATACAGATTCTACCGCATGAAGAAAGTTAATGTGCAAAATCTGTTTCAAAGTTCTTCATTCGTTCCACAGGTGGATTGTAATACCCATACTTTACGTTAGGAAACTCTTCGTGAATCAGTTCCATCATTTGCTTGATGCCAAGACACTCTCCTGTATCAGCGACACCTATCTTACCAAGATACCAGTCTGGATCAATATTGAAGTTACGCCATTGGATCATCGACAGATTAGTATCCTTAATCAATTGTCGCAACGCTTCATACTCCTCCACGCTATCCGTCATACCGGGAAATGTAAAATAATTGATGGAACTCCAGCCACCATGTCGGTTCACCACCTTTAGACTCTCTACGATGTCTTCAAACTGATAATTGTTCGGCAGGTAGTACCGCGTATAAATTTCCTTCCGCACAGAATTCAGGCTTACACGAATACTATTCAACCCTGCTTTCATGAGCTTTTCGACTACATCAGGTTTGCTACCATTGGTATTGATGTTGATGCTTCCTTTCTGCGTATGCTTTCTGATCTCGATAATCGCTTCACGTATCGTTTCGCCCATCAGGAGTGGCTCGCCCTCACACCCCTGTCCAAAACTGACTATGGGATAAGGCGCGTGTTCCAGATGCGGTACGGTAAATTCAACTATTTCCTCTGCTGTTGGCTTGAAAGTGAGCCTATCCTGAGAGGAAGTGATGGTTTCTTCCTGTGGCTGGAAGGAAATGCAGCCGATACAATTGGCATTGCATGCCGGAGAAGAAGGAATCGGACATTCCCATCTTCCTATAAAGTAGTTTCGGGCAGCCGGACAATGGTAGGTAAGCGCACAGTTTTCAGCAAGGTGTTTGACCAGCCTGTTGTGCGGATATGCCTCCATTAAATAGCCAACGCCTTCCTTTACTTTTTCCTGATCGTAGCCGGAGCACTCTTGCCTTATATCCTGTTCTATTCTGACTGCAGGCACATAAAATTTACCTTCAAGCCAGCCAACAGCGGTATAGCAGAACAAAGGCAAGGTTTCGGCCTCCGGCAATGTCTCAAAAGCCGAAAGATAAAAGCCGGTATGAGCTGGAGGGATAAACGCAGCTACAGCCCACCCTTTTTCACAAAGGCGCATGTCACCGGTTTTTACATCAATGCCAATGCCTCTTCTACCCGGCAACTCGTACAAGGAACCGCCATCCGGCAGTTCAATAAAGTCTTCGGCAGCTATAGGCATCGCATCCCAGCCCGACCGCCCGACTGCATATAGAGAAGTATCTTCAAAAGTATTTCCTTTACCATCAGAGTAAAGAAGGAAAGGAGAATTATTTAACATAGAACAGAATTAATAAGTTCAACAACATTACCACACATATTTCACTCGCTTCTCTTTGTTTGCAGCTATATGCTCCAGACAGAAACGCTGAAAATTTTCTTTATCAAAATTGATGGATTTGATATTCCACTGAAACAACCGGTTGTCGTAACAATCTATAGTAAGTACGCCAAAGCGAAACAGTACATTTTCAACTTCCCACCATTGCAAAAAGCGTTTTCTGGAATTAACAGGCAGCCGTATACCCCGTTCATTTATTTCAATATAAAGGGTGTTATCAGTGATACTCTCCCAATAGATAGCAAAGAAAACAGCGCCAGCTACAAGGCCGTAAATGGCTGCAGGAAACCAGAGTTTATTGATGACGGCAAAGCTTGCAAGACACAATAGCAACAGCAGCTCCACCGCCCTTGCTATACGATTCACCTTCTTCTCCATCAACCATTTGTGTTTAAACACTAGAATGCCGAAGAAAACGATACCAGCCACAATTAAGAAACCACCTGCGACGTCAGGAACATTAGCCAGTAATACCGGATGCGGCTGACTGCCAGACAACCCGGATAACATATACTGAACAAGCAGTAAAAAAGCACCCGATGTGATAAGGGTAAAGATCACGATCAAATGCAAAGCAATAACTTGCTGCCGTTTCACCTTTTCTTCTGAAAGCGGTAACTCAAAATGCATAACTGCAAAGGTACGATGTGTATTGACTAACTGACAGATAACTGATTAAAATGCTACAAAACTTATCATAAAAAAAGAACGTATCCGAAAACCTGGCTTACACTGCTTGCTATAAAGCTTTACCTTTGCGCACTTATTTAATTTTTTTCTCCAATCAGCGTTTCACAATTGCAACTAGTCACCGACACGAAGATTTTGTATCCTGTAATGGAACACTTCTACACTTTACAGGGTGAAGGGTTTTATTCGGGTCAGGCGGCATACTTCATAAGGTTGGGCGGCTGCGATGTGGGTTGCGTCTGGTGCGATGTAAAGGAAAGCTGGGATGCAGATAAGCATCCTAAAATGGCAACAGAGGAGATTGTTGCCTTAGCTGCCCAACAGCCCGGGAGAATAGCTGTAATAACCGGCGGAGAGCCTTGCATGCACGACCTTACGTTTCTTTGCAACGCTTTGCATCAGGCAGGCCTACGCACTCATATCGAGACTTCCGGCTCACACGCGTTAAGCGGAGACCTTGACTGGATCACGCTTTCTCCTAAAAAATTCAAGGCGCCACTGCATGAATGTCTGCAACAGGCACATGAATTGAAAGTGGTGGTATATAACAAGTCAGACTTTGCATGGGCAGAGCAGCATGCAGCGAAGGTTTCGGACACATGTAAACTGTATTTACAGCCCGAATGGAGCAAAAGAACAACCATGACGCCGCTCATTATCGATTATATTCAGCAACATCCACGCTGGCAATTATCTTTACAAACACATAAGTACATTAATATTCCATGACCATTTTTGAAGCGGTAATCCTTGGCATTGTAGAAGGCATTACAGAATTTCTGCCCGTATCTTCCACCGGACACATGATCTTAGCCAGCTCTTTTATGGGCATTCAGGACGATGCTTATACCAAGCTGTTCGAGATCTGTATTCAATTAGGCGCTATTCTCTCCGTTGTTGTTCTGTACTGGAAGCGCTTCTTTGCCGATTTGACCTCCAAGTGGAATTTTTATCTAAAGCTCCTTATCGCAGTTATCCCGGCACTGGTGCTGGGCTTCCTCTTCAACGATGCGATTGAGGCTTTGTTGGAAAGTCCGCTGACGGTTTCTATTACCCTTATACTGGGTGGTATCGTATTATTATTTATCGACAAGGCTTTTAAAAACCCTACAGTCACAGATGAGCCGCAGATAAAGCCGAAGAATGCGCTGGTCATCGGACTATGGCAATGTATCTCTATGATCCCCGGGGTAAGCCGAAGCGCCGCCACCATTATTGGCGGTATGCAGCAAAAGCTAACAAGAAGTCTTGCCGCAGAGTTTTCTTTTTTTCTTGCCGTGCCTACTATGGCTGCAGCTACGGGGTATTCCCTGATATTAAAAAAATGGAGTGTAAATGGCGTGGAGACTAAAGGATATGAG